>NZ_JBIQOD010000005.1:0-195993 GCF_044130335.1 Acinetobacter halobius | reverse complement strand
TAATCTTCAAAGAAGCTAAAATTAAATAATTTTAGTTTTTTGGAAAAAACGACCTGTATCAGGTCGTTTTTTTTTGCTTTTTTTTCATTCGACTTGTTAAACTTTTAATCTCTTTTGGCACCGTTTGTGCTTTGCTTATTTTTCACCCTTAACTTTTTTGCTTAAGGAGTTTTTAGTGCCTCATGACGTAGATCTCATTATATTACTTGCTGTTGGCTTTGGGCTTGCGCTCATTTTCGGCTATCTTGCCGTACGCTTACGCCTCCCTCCACTCATTGGCTATCTGATTGCCGGTATTATCATCAGCCCCAACACCCCTGGTATTGTCGCAGACATGCATCTAGCGAACCAGTTGGCTGAACTTGGAGTCATGTTCCTCATGTTCGGTGTGGGCATGCACTTCTCTCTGAATGATCTATTACAAGTTCGACGCATTGCCTTACCTGGTGCAATTTTACAAATTGCTGTGGCAACTCTACTTGGTATAGGTGTCAGCATGCTCTGGGGGTGGAGCTTTGGTTCTGCACTGGTTTTTGGTCTCTGTTTATCCTGCGCAAGTACAGTGGTATTACTCAAAGCCCTAGGAGATCGCGGTCTACTCAATTCAGTTAACGGTAAAATCGCTGTTGGCTGGCTTTTGGTTGAAGATCTAGTCATGGTCTTGGTGCTGGTTTTATTACCTGCAACAGCGGTCTTACTCGGTGGCGAAGCTTTTGCAGGCAGTGAAAATACCAACATTTGGCTTACCCTCGGCACCACCCTACTTAAAGTGGCTGGTTTTATCGCTTTTATGCTGATCATCGGGAAACGTCTGGTTCCAATGATCATGCAGTTCGTCGCTCGCCTTGGTTCACGTGAGCTCTTTACTTTAACCGTAGTGGCTGCCGCGGTATCCATTGCTTTCGGTGCTTATAAAATTTTTGGTGTTTCCATGGCGCTGGGCGCTTTCTTTGCAGGGATGGTCGTCAAAGAATCTGACTTTAGCCATCGTGCAGAAGAGGAAACTCTCCCTCTACGTGAAATTTTTGCCATTTTGTTCTTTGTTGCAGTGGGCATGTTATTTGACCCACGCATCTTAGTAGAACAACCTGTGCATGTGCTTGCTGTCGTTGCCATTATCATGATTGGCAAAACCATTGCAGCTATGGCACTGGTGCTCTTCTTCCGCTATCCCATCAATACAGCTCTCACTGTAGGGGCTTCACTGGCACAGATCGGAGAATTTTCCTTCATCTTGGCAACGCTTGGGGTTTCACTCAAACTTCTGTCTTTAGAAGGACAAAACCTGATATTGGCAGGCGCTTTGATCTCCATCACTTTAAACAGTTTTGTGTTCTCTGCCATTGAGCCTGTACAACGTTGGATTCGTGAACGCTCTCATTTGGCCCGCTTACTGGAACGTAGTGGGGATCCACTAGCAATGTTGCCTGATGAAGTCTCACAGGACTATTTACGCGACCAAGTCGTGATTGTTGGACATGGTGAAGTGGGACGTCGTATTACCAAACAATTAATGGCCGAAGACATTAAAGTGGTGATTGCGGAAGAAAACCGTGAAATTGTAGAGAACCTCCGTGAGAAAGGCATTGCGGCTGTTTCTGGTATAGCAACCGATCCTGGAGTACTGATTCAAGCCCATATTCAACATGCGCGCCTGTTGGTACTTTCTCCAATGGATATTTTAGATATTCATAAGATCGTAGATATTGCCAAAACTCTCAATCCTGAGATTCAGGTCTTGGTGTGTGCAGAAAGTAAAGAAGAAGCCGAAGTAATTCGTCGTGACAACATTGGTGAAGTGTATTTTGCCAAAGAAGAAATGGCAAAAAATATGAGCAATCATATTTTAAATCAAATTCAGATTGCGCATCATCAGGCACCCACCCACTAAAGAACAAACACGAGATACAAAAAAAACGCACTGTTCAGTGCGTTTTTTCTTATTCAGTTTAGCTCAAGAACTGTGGTTTTTCGTCTACAACTTCAGCTTGCCACTCACCCACTTGCTTTTCAAGTAAGGCGTATAAAGCCGCTTGCACCATATGCTGTGCAACCACAGTCGCTTGATCACCCAATAGGGCTTTGACTTCATCATTAAATTGTATCGTGACTAAAGGCGCACTTTCAGAACCTGCGTTACGTAGTGCCAATTCGCCACCTTCAAGTTGAACCAATTCCAAAATGGCCTCTTGATTTCCAAATAATTCTTTCAACTGTTCTATAGACATATTTCCTCCATGTTCAACATGGTGGCAAAGGCAGTTGCACTTTGCTTCGCTTAGACTTATTGATATAAGGACAAATTTTCAAACTTCAAGCGCTGGTCATCGCTTTTAGAACTCGACCATCTCATTCCGGAAGCCATCAATCAAAGCCGTCAAGTCGCGGTGCCACTCTCTTAGAATTTTGGTATCAGGTAACCATGCTTGCGGTGTTTGCGTCACTTTAATGATCAAGTTCGATGATGTTTCAGACTCTGGTTCAGGACTCGTTGGTTCTGGCGCATACTGGCATAAACGATAAGCACGCTTTAACTCTGCGATAAACCCTTCTTTTGATAACTGCTGCAACACCGTTACCTCAGGTGAAACTTGTCCTTTAACTGCCATTTGTTCCTCAATAGATTTCAAGGTCGGGTTAAAGTCATTTAAGCGGTAGTATCTTACCAATTCCTGTAAAAAGGCCAGTACAGCACCGTGTAAATGAAAGACGGCTGCTTCACGGTGCGCCTGCGCTTGCTGCACATGATCGTTCTGCTCAGCTTGTTGACAGGCAAGGCGAGCAAAATAGAGTTTTTGATTGGTACGATCTGCATGATAGCGGGCAACACGGGTCATGAATGGTGTTCCTAATGTTTGGCATTTTTTACAAAGCCAAGATTAAACTTTATGCACAGCAGTGCATAATGAAAATTATGCATGATCTATTTCAATAAAATAAATCTTTCTTTTGGCCATAGCGGGAGTCTGGACAAGCATTGGACGTACATTACTTAATACCCAAGCCCAATATCCTTCGTCCCAATATGATGCCATAGCCACGTCAAGCTCATCCTCTTTCCACGGATGAATCGCCTCAACATCGACCATAGCCACAGCATATCCTAACTCTTCATCACCCTCTTGTGTCAAATAATGCTGATTTTCAACAATC
Organism: Acinetobacter halobius; assembly: GCF_044130335.1. Lineage (NCBI taxonomy): Bacteria > Pseudomonadati > Pseudomonadota > Gammaproteobacteria > Moraxellales > Moraxellaceae > Acinetobacter > Acinetobacter halobius. Next base: position 192,840 of record NZ_JBIQOD010000005.1, on the reverse strand, counting down.
AATAAATCTTTCAACGGCAAATGTGTAGGGCGCCAAGAACGTATTTCTAAAGTCTTTTTTCCTTGTGCAATGTATTGCCCCATCGGAGCAACAATAGATAATGCTGGGTAGATTTTTTTCATGCTTGACTCAATAAAAAAGGAGCATCAATTGCTCCTTCATACTTATGCTTCTGGCTTCTCAGGCTTATCTTCCGCCTGTTTCACACGAATACCGCTACCATGCAAACGCAATGTGTTTAAGCCTTTAATAGCTTTAATCGCCTCACGTGCATGTGGCATGTCCACAAAAGCGAAACCTTTCGATTTACCTGTAGCCGCATCCAGCACTAAAGTACATGATGCAACTGTGCCGTATTGTTTAAACAACTCAAGTAATTCTGCTTCTGTTACTGTACGTTCTAAACTACGAACTAAAATTTTCATTCAACAACCTTCAAAAATAGGCAAAATCATCAAAAAGCAATCGCCTACGCTACTTTCTGAACATTGCACAACAAATACCACAATGTAATCAGTTTAGTTTAATCGAGATTAATCCCAAAATCTAAATTAATCGACTGTCGTTCAATCAGTGCACTTTTAACGGTTTGCTGACGGGGCTTATGATGGGTTTCCATGCTACACAAATTTCGGGTCAAATCGTTCAAAAAATAACTTTCGACTTTCCGTCCTTGCTCATCAATCATATCTCGCGCCCACAGACTTAAATTTTGCTTGGTCAAAATCAGCTCATTCTGGGCACGGGTCAGTGCCACATACAAGACCCGACGCTCTTCTTCAACATCATTAAAATCACCTTGGGCACGAGCATGCGGATATTGCCCTGGCGTGACATTAACGACATAACATACTTTTTGCTCTGTACCTTTGGCCGAGTGAATGGTAATCAGGGTGACGACATCCGTATCCGACTGTCGTTCGATTTCAGAAATAGACACTGGATCAAGTACATATTCCTCAAGAAATTCACTCAACTGGGTATGTTTAGATGCCAATTGCTTCACTAACTCAAAGTCACCTTGGCGACGGTTCCAGTCTTTTTTATAATTTTCTGCCAATTGTGCTTCAATCGCCTGAATACCCAAACTGACGCAAGCCTGCACTTCCTGTTTTAGTACCGTCATTTGCTTCATGATCAACACGCTTTCAGCTGGAATTCGCCCAAATTTCTCTAATTTATCAAAGATCAAATCAAACTCAGGCTCCAGTAAAAGTTGCTGAGCGAGACGACTTGCCCCCACATCCCCCACCCCATTCCACAGGGTAAGAAAACGCATCCATGCAATATCATCTAGAGGATTGGCAATCACACGTAGCAGGCTCAGTAAATCTTTCACATGCGCGGTTTCAAGCAGTTTCATGCCCCCAATAAAACGATAGGGAACATTGGCCGCAATACACGCTGCCTCAATATGCCGTGCTGCAAAGCTGGAACGCACCAAGACCATGTGATCCGACCAGCGCTGTCCTTGTAAATAATGGCGCTCTTTAATGTCGATCGCAATCCATTTTGCTTCATCAAATTCATTTGGGAAAATGTGCATGCGAGGCTTTACACCCTCACCCCGATGAGCATCTAGGCGTTTATTATATTGAATCTCCGATTGATCAAGCAGCCAATTAGAAAGGTCTAAAATTTCTTGAGTGGAACGATAGTTTTGCTCCAATTTAAACACCTGAGCATTCGGCACACGGTCTTTAAAATGGTGAATATTTTCAAAATCTGCCCCACGGAAACCATAGATTGACTGCGCATCATCCCCCACACAAAACAGGCTCACTTTGTCTTTAAGCGGTTCAAGCAAGGCCCACTGCAAAGGATTGGTATCCTGCATTTCATCGACCAACATGTGTTTGCAGAGCGATGCCACATAGTCGGCTAAACCGTCTGACTGATCGAGTGCTGAGGCCACGATTGCAAGAATATCGTCATAATCTAAAAAACTACGGGCACGTTTTCGTGTCTCATACTCTTTCATGATTTCCGCAATTTGATCTTTAAAAGCCAAATGCTCAGGATGCTGTTTTTCTAAGGCATCACTCAACTTTTGACGCGTATTTCGTGCAAAAGAATACAGATCACACAGTTCTTGCGGTTTAGGCAACTGATTGGGATTTTTCTTATCATCTTTTCCACGAATCAGGCGGAACATCATCAACTGATCATCACGATCAATAATTGAAAACTGCTCTAAACCAAAGGCTTTCGGTACGCGGCGCAGCAGATACATACAAAAAGTATGAAAAGTAGAAGCGCGCAGCCCTTTTGCCTGCTCACCTAAAGCCAACTCCACTCGCGCCACAATCTCGCTGGCTGAACGACGGGTAAAGGTTAAAATCTGGATTTGGTTGGCTGGAATCCCTTGATCAATCAGGTACGCCGCTCGCGCCACAATAGTTTTGGTCTTGCCACAGCCAGCCCCTGCAAGCACCAGACTGTGTTGTGACTCAGTCGTGGCAGCTTGTTTTTGTTGCGGGTTTAATTCATCAATTAGGCTGGCTAAACTCATAATCACTCATCAATTCGTGGATGCTACTAGTTTAACAAATCTATGACGTCAATATGAGCCTACAACAACGATTATCCATTTCTGTCAGAAATACATCTTCAAATTTAGGCCAAGGCCTTATGCTCGAATCAATTACCGACTCAAATATTTTAAATCAAGCTTGCTCAACATGATTTAAAAGCAAAAGTCGAGTGATGTCCTCACAGCTGTTTTGCAAATGCTGTTCTGCATTTTTCAATGCTGTAGCTAAATCACAGTCGGATTCATTGATCGAAACAATTTGACTAAAACCTTCATCAAATAATGACTCAATATCCTCTCCAACACGTCCAGCAAAGGCAATCACTGGTTTATTCAACTGTTTGGCTAACTGAGCCACTGCCCACGGCGTTTTGCCAAACTTGGTTTGGAAGTCGATACTGCCCTCACCAGTGAAGACATAATCAGCTTGCTTTATTTTCTCAGCCAGTTGGGTTTGCTCAATCACCCACGTCGCACCTGACTGAATCTTAGCACCTGTGAATGCCATTAAGCCAAAGCCTAGTCCACCTGCGGCCCCTGCCCCTGCAACATTACGTATCTGCATATTCAGCTGTGTTTCCACCACATGTGCAAAGTGACTCAAGTTTTGATCTAACTGCTCAACCATCTCTGCACTCGCCCCTTTTTGCGGGCCAAATACATATGACGCACCCTGTGCTCCACACAGCGGATTAGTGACATCGGAGGCAATCAAAACTTGAACCCCTTGCAAACGTGGGTCTAAAGCCTGCATCTCGATCCGTTCAATCTCTTGTAAATGACCACCACCAACGGCCAGTTCAGCCCCTTGTACATCTAAAAACCTGATTCCAAGCGCTTGAGCCATGCCACTGCCTGCATCATTGGTGACACTGCCTCCGAGTGCCAAAATAATTTTTGACACACCTGCGTCCAAGGCATGCCGAATCATTTGCCCCGTTCCCAAAGTTGTGGTTAGGAGTGGATTCCGTTGCGTAGATTCAAGCAGATGAATCCCATTGGCTTTGGCCATTTCAATAACAGCCGTTTGCCCACCATCAAATAAACCCCAATACGTTTTAATTCGTTGTGATGGCAATGGCCCTGTTACCTCACATTCGACTTTTTGACCCGCTAATGATGTGAGTAAGGCATCAACCGTACCTTCACCACCATCTGCCATGGGTACATGTATACATACCGCATCAGGGATTATTTTTTGAATCCCACGTTGCATAGCTGTACAGGCCTGCTCCGCAGTCATGCTTTCTTTAAATGAATCGGGCGCAAGTACAAAAGTTTTCATCGTGTGAAATATTCCATAAATTATATTTGCCAGCTCTCAAACTTAAATAAAAAGAGTGTTGAAATATAAAAAGAGTGCTAAAGCACTCTTTTTTTGTTCAGATTAATCATTTAGGCATCTGCTGAACTTTTCGGGACTTCTCTTTTGATATAAGAAGCTAAAGAAAGATAGTTAATCCCTTGGAATAAAATATCGAATGCTAAAAATAATCCCAACACCCAAAATGGAGCATCTGGGGTAGTTAAAATCATAATCCCAGCGATTAGGGTTAAAATACCTGAAAAAAGTGTCCAGCCCCAGCCTTGGAATGTACGAAATAGTATCGCATTAAAAATACGAATCACGCCTGCAATGACCAGGAATACGGCCAAAATACTGGTCAATACAACGGCTGTTTTGACTGGTGTTGTGAAAGCATAATAACCCGCAACCCAATACAACACACCAAACAGCGCCCATAACCAGCGAAAACTACCCTCAAAAATCTTAAAAGCCGCAATCAAATGCAGAACACCGCCTAACATCATCAATACACCAAAGATAAAGACTGCAGATAAAGTCGCGAGAGGTAGCGATGCAAAAAGGATTAAACCAAACAAGACCAATAAAATCCCTAAGCCCAGATACCACTTACGGTTTTCATGCAGTTGATGGCGAACTAAATCATTACCTACTGTTTTCATATTCTTCTCAAGTCTGATTTCGTTCATTTAGTTTTAACATGTTTTTCAACAGACTTGTAGGCATGAATTTATCCACATAAGCACACTGGATTGTGGATAAATTCGACATTATCCACAGTTACTTTTTCCAGCCAATTTCTATCGCGGTGATCTCATTCACCAAGGTATCATCAATCGTTTCTGGCATTTTACTTTGTGTTTGCGAAGTTGGTATGTGTCCAGCCATAAGCTCAGCTTTCGCTTGTGGGAACAAGGGCTGCTGATTTGGATATGCATAACCTACAGGATACATCGGTTGCCCAGTAGCTAAGTCATATTTATCACTGGCACCAAAGGCATGTAAAAGCTCATGTGCAAGCACCACTTTGTTTTGCTCTGTTTGCTTGGTCGATGCAAATAAATTCACTGAACCAATACGCCCTTTTTGCAAAGCTGTTGAGTGTTTCAGTTCTTTGGTCAGTGCAGGGTCATAATAGTTCAAATACAAAGTAACAGCTGGTGCGCCATCTGAACCTTGATGATTTTTCCACGCATAATAACGGAACTTTAAACTCCACATTACAGTATCCAACAAGCTCGCCTGCTCAGGTACTTTAGGTGGTAACTGCTTGAGCTCGCGTCCAAGTTGGAAATAAATTGAAATCGGCTGGCCACGATATTGTGCTGACATCTGCTCTAAATAGCCTTGTACCCCTTGTAAGTTTCCAAGGTTCAGTTGCTGAATATATTGCTGAGTTGTAGCCTGTCCATCTGCATTCACTGGATGGAGTAATACAATAATGGGCTTGCTCCAATCTTGATTTTGATCCCGATAAGCATTCAAAGCAACCACCAATAAAATCAGCAACAAGATTAAAATACGAATTTTTTTCCACATATTATAAAGTACTCTGTTTTTTCATTTTTCTTAAATACATCTGACTCATTTCTATTTTAGTTTCAAATAAGTTAAGTGTCTTGATTAGGCCTGATAGTTTTGCTCGACCATAATTTCTGGAGTCAAAATCAGGTTTTACAGCGCTAATATATTGTCCAACCATACCCAAATTAGCCCAACCATTTTCATCTGCATTATCCTTAACTGCTTTATAAATTAAATTTAAGGTTGCTCGATCAACTGTTTCAGGTGAAGAATACTCCTTGGATTGAGTTAATGCTTTTTGTTCAACGGTTTTTAACGTTTCTGTTAACTTCTTGTCGGTAGGCTCAGAAAGATACTCTTCTTCAATATTCTTAAGATAGCTATCCACAATTAAATTTTCAACATAAATAAATTTATCGCATGCTTTCTTAAATGCTTCTGGTGTTTTCTTTTTTCCAAAGCCATAAACACTTAAACCATTTTCACGAATCCGAGATGCTAAAGGCGTAAAGTCACTATCACTGGAGACGATACAAAATCCATCCAAAGCCCCTGCATAAAGTAAATCCATTGCATCAATAATTAGGATCATATCCGTAGCATCTTTACCTTTTGTGTAGGCAAACTGCTGAACTGGTGTAATTGCATGTGGTAAAAGCACTTCACGCCAATTTTTTAGAGTTTCACTACTCCAATCCCCGTATACACGCTTTACGCTAGCAATACCATATTTAGCTACTTCTTCAAGTACTGATGGAATTGCACTAATTGATGAATTATCAGCATCAATTAATACGGCAAACTTTTTTGTTTGTATGTCCACGTATACCCCAATATGCTATTTTTTATAAATTATGATTAAAGGATTGTGACATAAAAAATGCCCACCAAAGTGAGCATTTCTTGATTATTTCTAAGCAATTAAAACTTAAGCCTCAACCCATTTTCCATCATTGAACACCAATGACCATTTGGTTTGCTTGCCTTCAGGCGTTTCAGAGCCAATATATTGCGCTTGATTCTTACGACTAAACTTCACAAGTGTTGGATTGCCTTCTGGATCAACATCAGGTGCTTGCAAAATAAACTGATACTTTGGATCAAGCTGATCAGCCACCGTACGCAATTCAGCAACCTTCGGAGCACGTGTTTCACGTACTTTCGGGAACTTACTTGCAGCTAAGAACAGACCCGCCGCACCATCACGCAGGACAAAAAAGTCATCATGCTTGGTTGAACGTAGATGTTCCATTTTAATCGGGTCGACACGCGGAGGTGCAGGTTGACCACTTTTCAGTACTTTACGCGTGTTGTCACAGCTGTTACAAGCAAAGTAAGGGCCAAAACGCCCTGTCTTTAACTGCATTTCGCCATCACACTTATCACATGGAATGGTTGGGCCATCATAGCCTTTGATTTTGAACTCACCTTCTTCAAGCTCAAAACCAGCACAATCAGGGTTATTACCACAGATATGTAATTTACGACCACCATCAATCACATAGCTGTCCATTGCGGTTTCACAAATCGGACAACGCTTTTTCGACATCAAGTCTGCTGTTTCTGCTGCATCATCGTCCGAGAGTGCTGCAAGTGATTCAACTGGTGTTAAGTTCAACGTACCTTTACAACGTTCTTTCGGTGGCAAGTTATAACCTGAACACCCTAAGAACACACCTGTAGTTCCTGTACGAATCTGCATAGGACGGTCACATTCTTTACAGTGAACGGCTTCGACTTCAACAGGTTGGTTACGGCGCATACCGCCCTCACCTTGAGCATTGGTCAGTCGGTTTTTGAAATCACCATAAAAACTGTCAAGCAACTCTTTCCAATTACGCTCACCATCTGCCACTTTATCCAACTGACCTTCTAGATCCGCGGTAAAGTCATAATTCATGAGGTTATTGAAACTTTCATCCAAACGATCTGTAACAATCTCACCCATTTTTTCTGCATATAGACGGCGGTTTTCTAGTTTGACATAACCACGATCTTGAATGGTTGAGATAATCGCCGCATACGTTGATGGACGGCCAATCCCTTTCTTCTCAAGCTCTTTCACCAGTGACGCTTCGGTAAAGCGTGCAGGTGGCTTGGTAAAGTGTTGCGATGGATCGAGTTTTTCAAGTTTGAGGATTTCACCCACTTTGACCGCTGGCAATAACACATCGTCATCTGACTTGTTTTGACCACGGACTTTGGTGAAACCATCAAATACCAGTGTGCGACCTTTGGCTTTAAGTTCAACACCGTTGGCATCGACTAAAATAGTGGATGACAGGTATTCTGCTGGGGTCATTTGACACGCGACGAATTGACGCCAGATTAGGTCATACAACCGCTGAGCATCACGCTCCACACCCACTAAACTGTCACCTTTTAAAGCCACATTTGATGGACGAATCGCTTCATGGGCTTCTTGTGCACCCGCTTTGTTACCATAGCGGTTCGGCTTAGCAGGCAGATACTTTGCCCCAAACTCTGTCTCAATATGATGACGCACCATATTCACGGCATCGTCGCTCAAAAAGGTCGAGTCGGTACGCATGTAGGTAATAAAACCCGCCTCATACAAACGCTGCGCCAACATCATGGTTTTCTTCACTGAGAAACCCAGACGTGTACTCGCGGCTTGTTGTAAAGTCGAGGTGATATACGGCGCACTCGGATTCACCTTGGTCGGCTTATCCTCACGTGCTGACACTTTGTAATCTGCGTCGTTAATGAGCTTCAGTAAAGCATCGGTATCGGCTTTATTGCGTAATTTTAGGGTTTTACCCACTTGCTTAACCGCCTCTAAACGAATGTCATCCGTCTGTGATTTGGTATCTGCAAAAACTTGCCAATATTCTTCTGGGACGAACGCACGAATTTCACGTTCACGTTCAACCACCAGTTTCACAGCAACAGACTGAACACGACCAGCAGACAAACCGCGAGCAATTTTTTCCCAAAGTAATGGGGAAATCATAAAGCCAACAACGCGATCTAAGAAACGACGGGCCTGTTGCGCATTGACTTTATCAATATCAAGACGTGCTGGATGTTTAAAAGCTTCTTGAATGGCATTTTTGGTAATTTCATTAAAAACGACACGTTGGTAACGAGAGTCCGCACCACCAATGACCTCTTTAAGATGCCATGCAATGGCCTCTCCCTCACGGTCCAAGTCCGTTGCGAGATAAACCTCGTCAACCTGCGAAGCAAGCTTTTTCAGTTCAGCAACCACATGCTCTTTGCCTGGAAGCACTTCATAATGAGCTTTCCAGTCATGTTCAGGGTCAACCCCCATACGATTGACCAAGGCATTCTGTGCTTTTTCAGCTTTCTGAGCATCGGTCAGTTTGGTTCGTGTCGCTGGCTTTTTTTCTGCAGTCTTACTTGAGCCACCTGTCGGTAAATCACGAACGTGACCAACGGAAGACTTCACAATGTAATTCGAGCCTAAATATTTATTGATTGTTTTCGCTTTTGCAGGCGACTCCACAATTACTAAAGCACGTTTTTTCCCAGCCTCAGGAGAATCTGCTGTAGTACTTTTGGATGTGGAGCGAGGAGCTTTCGCCATATTAACCGTTAATCCTGTTTCAATGGGTCTGTAAAATTAAAGTTCAGCCAAAGACTGTAAATATGCTTTCATGGCATCTAACTGGGTTGCTCTTAAGTCAGAATGTTCATCCCAATAGATTCCCACGCAGTTTGCTTGCATATCAATAGCATAAATACCCTTTAATTCAATGGGTAAATGTTTAAACTTGTCATCACCTGTAATGAGCTCAAGCTGCTGATCAACAACACGAGCACGCATTAAAGGTAGGCGTGCATCTGGAATCAGGACACTGTAGTACGCCACCATACTGGCACGGTTCTCCGATGCCATCGGTATTTTCGTCCATTCAGGTGCCGCAACTAAACGTGGGTGCAAGCCCATCTTGCGTGCTTTTTCTCGCATCTCCCCCAAAGCTTTTTCTCTTGGACTCACACGAAGTCCAAAAATCGAGCCGAGAACGAACAAGATAATAAATCCAGCAACCCAAATTCCAATATTTTCCATAGCACAACCTTTTTATTCCTTTATTAGAGTTGCATAAGCACAATATAAAACGCAAGTTTGAACGATAAAATTAATTTAAGAACATTTCATGACTATATAAAACTTCATGTCCATTCCAATAAATATAGCCTTTATCAAGCAACTCTTTCAGTAACATACGTACATCTGACTTCGGAAACATTTGCTCAAGCAAATCACGGAGTGCATAAATATCTTTAGGTTTATTGGTTTTGAGCTCACGCAATTTGCGTGCGACCTCAAGCTGTACGGGGTCAATTTGAGCAAAATTTTTAAACAACGCTTGTTGTGCTGACAAAGTTTCCACAACAGGTTCAACAGTATCACTCTCATCATCTTTTTTTAATTGCTGCAATACCTGTTGTAACGTTTTCGGTTCAGTAGCCGAGTCTTGTTTTTCGATATTCAATGCCAACCATTGTTTCAATACTTTTTTACGGAAACTGATTTGCTCATCATAACGCTTCACAATTTTTAGGTTGATCAGCATCCCGACCACTCGTTGGGTCTTTTCAGGTACGAGTTGCAAAATATTACTGATTGAGTTTTTTAAACCATCCAATGTGGTTGGTTTACCTGACATTTTGCCCAAAGCATCACAATATTTTTTGACCATTTTCAAGTAGGGCTGGTTTTGAATAGTTTCTAAACTTGGAATCAGTCCTTTTACCGTTTGCAAGTCTGTCTGAATTTGGATCAAATGACAACTGATCTGAGAAGACTGCATCAATGCCAACAATAGCTCAGCTGTACTGACAGCAGAAATAAGTTCAACATGCGTCTCAGGTTCAAGTAAAGCCATTAACTGCCCCACAACAACCGCATATTCATATTCTTTTTGTTCGGCTTTTGGCGTTTCTAATACCACCACTTGACCGCTACTGATCCAACTTGCCAATTCAGTTAAATCGGACAATGCATATTCAAATTGACCTTGGCAATTAAACAAATACACAGTTGGATAGTGCTCCATTATTTCGCGCAAAAGCTTTGCCGTAGGAACATTATTTTCAAGATCAAGAAGTACAACTTTTGAAGTCATAGGGCCATTTTTATGGGATACACCAGAAAGCACGTATTAGAGTCGGAACTGCATCAAAGGTCAAATGATTTTGACGAATCCTAAACCTTGATGTGCTTTTTGGTGGTATAGATCTGTTGATATAGATCATTAGAAAAGTGCGAATGCGAAAATAATATGAAGCTATATTTTACTTACGCTTTAGACTCATTCAGTTTTGAGTCAGCTCTGTACGTCTATTATCAAGCCAATGTTGGATTCCAAAAAAGATCAACACCAAAATGGACACACATACAATAAATCTGAGAATTTAAAGCACAATAAAACCAGATCTTAATAATGTGGCGGACGATCGGCCATCGGGTCAAATGTCGCAATTCCATCAGACAAATCTGAAGATTCAACACGTTGATACAAAATTTGCATTTGTTTTTTTAAATCAGCAATTTCCAGCCCTTGAATCACCAATTGTTCATTGAGTTGTTCAACTAAATCATCTAAAAATGCAATTCGGACTTGCAAATCTTCAATGGGTGCGGACAATGGCGCTTGATTATCAATATTTTGTTGTTTAGACACTTCAAGTCCTCATTTGAGATTTTTCAGGAAACATTATGGCCTATATTACTTTAAGGGATGTCCAACTTGCGTTTGGTGGACCTGCCTTGCTCGACGGCGCGAACTTTTCATTAGAACGCGGTGAACGAGTGTGTTTAATTGGTCGTAATGGTGAGGGTAAGTCTACTTTACTTAAACTGATCGAGGGAAGTTTATTAGCCGACTCTGGCGAAGTTTCTCTACAAAACGGCATCACCATTTCCATGTTGGCGCAAGACGTACCGATGGATTCGGGCAAAGTGGCGGATATCGTGGCAGACGGCGCAGGTGAAGCCGCGGATGTACTCAGAGCATATCATGAAGCCAGTGATGCTTGTGTGCTCGGAGACATGGAAGCGTGTGATCGCATGGGTAACCTACAACACAAACTAGATCAGTTGGATGGCTGGGCTTTAGAAACCAAAGTCAATTCTATTTTAAGTAAAATGGGCCTAGACCCAGATGCTGATTTGGCCGATTTATCGGGTGGTCGTAAGCGTCGTGTGCTGCTTGCTCGTGCACTCCTTACCCAACCCGATGTGCTATTACTAGACGAACCAACCAACCATTTGGATGTTGAAAGTATTGAATGGCTCGAAAAGTTTTTACTCGATCAAAATAATTTAACTTTACTGTTCATCTCGCATGACCGTTCATTTGTGGACAGCATTGCCACTCGAATTGTTGAACTCGACCGCGGTACTCTGCGCAGCTATGAAGGTAACTACTCACGTTACCTCGAACTGAAAGCACAGCAAATGGAAGCAGAAGAAAAGCAGAATGCACTGTTTGATAAACGCTTAGCTGAAGAAGAAGTTTGGATTCGCCAAGGCATTAAAGCCCGTCGTACGCGTAACGAAGGCCGTGTTCGTGCCTTAAAAGCACTGCGTGAAGAGTCGAAAGCCCGTCGCTTCCAGCAAGGCAAAGTCAGCATGGCGACCCAAGAAGCCAATCGCTCAGGTAAAGTCGTCTTTGAAATTGAGAATTTAAGCGTTCGCTTTGGCAATGATGCACCTATCATCAACGACTTCTCAGCATTGGTGTTACGTGGTGATCGGATTGGTCTGGTAGGTGACAACGGTGTCGGTAAAACCACCCTCATTAAAGCCATTTTAGGTGAGCAACAACACACGGGTACTGTGAAAACAGGTACACAATTGGAAGTGGCTTACTTCGACCAATTACGTAATGCTCTCGACCTTGAAAAATCAGTCAAAGATAATGTGTCAGAAGGCTCTGACCATGTCGATGTGAATGGAAACCGTCGTCATATCTACAGCTATTTACAAGATTTCTTGTTCTCTCCAGAGCGTGCACGTACACCGGTGAAGGCCCTTTCAGGTGGTGAGCGTAACCGTATTCTTTTAGCAAAATTACTACTTAAACCCTCTAACTTAATTGTGATGGACGAACCAACCAATGACTTGGATATGGTGACACTTGAGCTGTTAGAGGAAATGTTGTCCGACTACAAAGGCACCTTACTGCTTATTTCACATGACCGCGCATTTATGGACAATGTCGTGACATCAACGTGGGTGTTTGATGGTAAAGGCAATATTGACGAATATATTGGCGGTTACCAAGACTATTTACAGCAACGCCCAGATCAAACTGTAGTGGATCAGAAAAGTGCGGTGAAAAAGGCTGTGGCAAAAGCCGAAGCTGAGGCAGAGCCTGCGGCATCAAAGAAAGTAAAACTTAGCTATAAAGATCAACGCGCACTCGAACAACTGCCTGCTGAAATGGAAGCATTGGAAAAAGAACAAGTGGAAATTAATGCTGTATTGGCAGATGGTTCACTCTTTATCTCCGATGCAGACAAAGCACTTAAACTGTCTAATCGTTTGAGCGAAATTGATGACTTATTGCTTGAAAAACTTGAACGTTGGGAAGAGCTAGACAACCTAACGAAGTAATTTATTTTTTTTCAAAAACGCTGCTGAACGCAGCGTTTTTTATAGAAAAATATATCTACAAATAAAGATCAGATACGAAAGTTTAAGTTAGACCCAAGAATTCGCCTTATAATTCAGCACAGTTCTTCAACTTTATTTATCTATCTGGTTTTTGCATGATAATGAACCGAAACCACCTGAGCAATGCACTCTATCTTTTTAAAATACTTGCATGTGCAGTCGTCATTGTCATTTTAGCGCTCTGTTTTGATAGTAATAAAGATACCAATTTCTTTCTATGGGCATCATTGACAGCCTTTTTAACCATTCAAATGGACTCAGGTAAAAAGATTAATTTTAACCAGTTGATAGGAAATTTTATTGGCTCTGCTGTCGGCATCCTGATCTGGCTCGCCATGGATCACTCTGCATTTATTCATAATTTTAGTATTAATTTAGAATATCTTTTTTTAATTACAGGCATTTTTATGACCAGTTTAGTTTGCGTCCTCTTTAGAGAAGGAGCCTATACAGGCATTGCATTATCGAGTTTCTTAATTGTGACGATTTATGATGTCGGGCATCGCACCATAGACGGTGCGCTACTCCGGATTGTTTATTGTTTCATTGGTTGTAGCATTGCATATCTAATTGAGAAATTTTCTGTTTTTCTATTTAAAACCAGCTACAAATAAAGCTGAATGTCCAAAACACCCAAACAACATTAAAATTAATGATTTCTTAAAAAAACGAGATACTTACCATAATACTGAAAGCTTACAATTATTCATTTCAATCGCACTATTTTTCTCTACATTGGCTCCATGATCTTTCCATACAAATCATTGAATATATACCTATCGAATCTAATCAGATATCGAAACACTCAAAGAGAGAATGATCATGAAAAAAGTAGCATCAATTGTATTAGCAGCATTTACTACCGCAATTTTTGCAGGTTCTGCAATGGCCGCAACTTCTGCACCAAATGAAACTCACAAAGCCACAGAACAAAAAGTAGCCACCCATCAAATCCACAAGAAACAGCAAACAGATCATGCAAAAAAACAGCACGTGGCTAAAACGACAACCAAAAAAGTAGAGGGCCAAACTTCCGCTGCTAAATCATAATCTTCATGAATTCTTTATTCCCTCATTAGTCATTAAAGGCTACTCACGATGTAGCCTTTAATATTGATTCCTTTCCCGACCCATTTCTTCGTTGTTTTGATTGCTATTTTGAAATCTTATAAATTTCTTTTATAATCATAATTTTAGTTAATAAAAATAAATTCCATCAGTACACCTGTCTTTTCAAAACCCACCTATCAAAGTCTCTAAACAATGATTATCCGCAATTTTGAATGGCGGTGGCATCGAGCACAGCTTGTCCCTTCATACATGCTTCATGCTAAACTCAGAACATTCTTTTTCAGCACTTATCGCAATTTATGAGTTCTCAGCCAGACTATCAACCCGGTGAATTTCAATGGTCTTTCCTGCAACCTAAATATTGGGGTATATGGATTGGTATTGTATTCCTTATGATACTGGCAATTCTGCCTTGGGCAATTCAACACCGACTGGCCACCCTCTTAGGCAACCTCAGTTTTAAGTTTCTCAAATCGCGCCAAGACACCACCATTCGTAATCTCGAAGTCTGCTTTCCTGAATGGTCTACCAAAGAAGTGCGTGAAAATGCACGTTTAGTTTTTGTCGACCAAATGCTGGGCGTATTTGAAACGTTGAATGCATGGTATAGCCCAAAATGGTTTACTGGTCGTGTCAGTATTGAAGGTTTAGAGCACATTGAAAAAGCACAAGCAGAAGGTAAAGGTGCACTGCTTTTAGGGACCCATTCGACTTTGCTTGATGCAGGCGGTTACCTTTGTGCACAGTATTTTGAGCCAGATGTGGTCTATCGCCCACAAAATAATCCACTGTTGGATATGCTGATTTACCGCTGCCGTTCCACCATTTACGCAAACCAAATCGACCATGATGACATGCGCGGTTTGGTTCGCAACTTAAAAAATGGCCATGCCATTTGGTACAGTCCAGACCAAGACTTTGGTTTAAAACAAGGCGTGATGGCACCCTTCTTTGGTGTTCCTGCAGCAACGGTTACGGCACATCGTCGCTTATTGAAAATGACCAAGGCTGCGGCTATTCCATTGTATTTTTATCGTGATGGGGACATTCGAAACCCACACTACAAAGTGCTGATTGAACCTGCGGTCGAAAACCTACCCAGTGAAGACGAGCTGGATGACGCAACGCGAGTGAATCAAATTATTGAAAATCAACTCCGCATTGCTCCGACTCAATATATGTGGTTTCACCGCCGCTTTAAAACGCGTCCAAAAGGTTATGAGAAGATTTATTCTAAGAAACGCTAAATATAAAAAGTCATCACCCGAGTTCTGCGTCCTGCAAAACTCGGGTACATGAGGTTGTGCTTTCAATGTTATTCTTGTTTTATTCGATGGCGTTCCATACCTACATCATATCCATGATGATTTCCATCAGCGTCAACTTCCATACTGGGATGATCCATTCCCGCTCCATGTGCTGATGAGCTTAGAATAAAGCCATACCGAGTGACTCACCATTCGTCAGGTTCCCAAATCCCTGTAAGCCATATCTTACACTGATGAAATCCAAGCACCTGATGTGTTTATTGGTAATCTTTGACAATTTCATCTGTAACCTGCTTACCTTCTCGTTCTGCTTTCTCAATTCCCTCTTCGATCGCCTCCTGCGCCTCTTGCTCATCGGCTTCGGTCTGTTCCAGCTCTTCTTGTACTTGCTCAAACACTCGACCTGTTTGCAACACTACATATACGGGAAAATGATCTGAACCAATATGGGGTAAACGCTGCATCTGCACTAAGGCAAAATCCGTACTGTGAAAAACATGATCCAGTGACCAGCGCAGTAAGGGATAGTCAGCATGAAACGTATTGACAAAATGACGTCCAACTCGGGGGTCTAGCAGCCCACTAATCCGTTGAAAAAGGCGTGTGGTACGAGACCATGCCACGTCATTCAAATCCCCCATTACAATGCAACTCTCATCCAAATCTTTAATCTGATCACCAACAATCAACAATTCAGCATCACGTAAAGTGGAGTCTTTGGCTTCGGTCGGACTCGGTGGTTTCGGATGTAAGCAATATAGCTGTACTGGCTGACCTGACCTTAGAATGGCTGTGGCATGAATTGAAGGAATTTCATCGCTCAAAATAAACTTAACATCAATATTTTCAAGCACTAAATGACTATATAAGTGCATGCCATACAAGTTATCTAAAGGTACTGCAACCCGATAGGGATAGTCATCTTCTAGTACACTCAAAGCTTGTTCCCAATGTCCATCTGACTCTAAAGTCAAAATCAAGTCAGGTTGATGCTGATGAATCTGTTGCAGTAATAAATGGTATTGGGTATTGGGCGTCAGTACATTCGATACGATTAAAGAAATCTGGCGTTCTGGCTGTAACTCTGTTTTGGCAACCGTTTTAACCTGCTTTTTCCATACAAAGGTATAAGGCAACACCATTTTGAGTTGGTACGCCACTGCTGCAATTAATCCCAGCAAAATGACTTCACGTACCCAATTCCAAGGTGCATCCCAAAGCAACATCAAAATAAATGCAATCAGTCCCAATGCCAAAATCTGGAGCCGTGGAAAATCTGCACCACGAAACCACCATTCATCACGTGGAATCAGTGACCAGAAGCTTAACCAAATCACAATACATGCCAGCAACTCAACCCAGATCATAAGCAACAACTCTTATATTCTTAATTTTTTGTAGATTCATAAATTAATATCAATTTTGCATGTAACATAAACAAGATATATTGCACAATATAATTGCTGTTTTCATTGTGTAGTGCTTGCAGTTAAGCGCTCTTTTGATACACTCGAATCCCCTTTTAATTTTTAACGCACCGAGGCAAAGTGACATGAAAGTAGGTCTGGTCGGTTGGCGCGGGATGGTTGGTTCCGTCCTTATGCAACGTATGGTTGAAGAGAATGATTTTGCTCATTTTGAGCCATTTTACTTCTCTACCAGTAATGCTGGCGGTGAAGCGCCTGCGTTTGGCGGTAAAACTGCCCCAGTACTTATGGATGCATCAGACATTAACAGTCTGAAGCAAATGGATGTCATTATTACCTGCCAAGGTGGCGACTATACCTCAGAAGTTTTCCCGAAGCTTAAAGCGGAAAACTGGACAGGCTATTGGATTGATGCGGCATCTACTCTGCGTATGGAAGATGAAGCCATTATCGTACTTGACCCTGTCAACATGAACGTCATTAAAGATGGTTTAGTGAACGGCACCAAAACATTCGTGGGCGGTAACTGTACTGTTTCACTGATGTTGATGGGCTTAGGTGGTTTATTCCAAAACAATTTAGTGGAATGGGCAACCTCGATGACTTATCAAGCAGCGTCAGGTGCTGGTGCGCAAAACATGCGTGAACTGATCTCTGGTATGGGCTATTTGTACAACAACACCAAAGATTTGTTAGATGACCCACGCTCTCCAATTCTAGACATCGACTCTAAAATTGCGGAATTACAACGTGGCGAAGGTTTCCCTTCTGCTAACTTTGGCGTGCCATTAGCAGGCTCACTCATTCCTTATATCGACAAACAATTAGACAGCGGTCAGTCGAAAGAAGAATGGAAAGGTCAAGTTGAAACCAACAAGATCTTGGGCAACCAGCAAATCGTTCCGATTGACGGTCATTGTGTACGTATTGGCGCAATGCGTTGTCACTCTCAAGCTTTAACCTTAAAGCTGAAGAAAGACGTGCCACTCGATGAAATCGAAGATATGTTACGTCGCGCGAACCAATGGGCAAAAGTGGTTCCAAATACCCGTGAAGCATCTATGACTGACTTAACACCTGTAGCGGTAACAGGCACATTAACAGTTCCTGTTGGTCGTCTACGTAAATTGAATATGGGCAAAGAGTACTTAGGTGCTTTCACTGTCGGCGATCAATTGCTTTGGGGAGCTGCAGAGCCCTTACGTCGTATGCTCCGCATCCTGATTGACTACAAAAATACTTAAGCATTTACCGCTAAAGTATTAAGCCGATCACACTTGATCGGCTTTTTTTTGTAACCCCGATGTTAACGTTTTACAAATAACACACAACTCGCTAATCTATAATTTTCGCTTTGCGATCTGTGACCGAGCTAAAGATTAAGATGACCGTAAATAACAAATTAAAGATAGCCATTTTAGCCATTATTGCTTCGCAAAATGTGAATGCGATCACTGTCGATCCTATTCAAATTCAGTCTGCACCTGGTGAACTGTTATATGCAGAATTGAACTTTCACGATGCCGATCCAAATACTCCCATTCAAGCCAGTCTAGCCAGCGCAGAAGATTTAATGTCTCTGGGTGTCATGCATCAGCCGCCCAGTAATCTGAACTTTTTTACCCGTCGTACCAGTGCCAGTACAGGTGTGATTACAATTACCTCATCTCGCCCATTGACTGATGCAGAACTCAACATTGTGGTCAAAATCAAAGAAGGTAATGCGGCACGACTGCAACATATTAAAACAGCCAATAAACGCTCGGCATCACTTCAAGCACGCGCAAATAATAATGAAAAAGCGTTAAAACCTATGGTGATCGTCAATGAAAAAGATATTGCGTTGAACTTGCCAGTTAGCACACAGTTTAATAATTTAAAAACAGCAACAGCAGCAACGACAAGCAATACACCGTTGAAGCTCAATGGTCATACACCACCGAGCATGAGTACCACGACCACTACAACACCAACACAGGTCATCTCAACAGCTACGACACAAATCGCGACAATTGCACAAGCGCCAACCCAACACATTGAAACCACCACACAAAACAAGAAATCGTCAGATCCTTTGGTGCAAAAGTATGCCAACTCCCTTAAAAAAGCGGAAGCACCGATAGCAACACAAGCTAGCCCTCAACCTGTACCCAATTCAACTCAGGCATCAAGATCTGTACCCTCTACAACTCAAACATCGAAAACGGTCACACCCAAAGCGGCTGTGACATCAAGCACGCCTGCCCACATTGTTCAATCTAATGAATCCTTATGGGGAATTGCATCGCGTATTGCCACAGAACAAAACCGTCCTGTTGGTGAAGTCATGCAACAAATTAAATCCAAGAATGAACATGCATTTATTCAGGGGGATGTAAACCGTTTACGTCGTGGTGCAAATCTTAATTTAACGGGTCTACAAACAGCAAAAACAGAGCAAAAAGTCTCCGTTTCTTCACTGCCAAAACATAGCTCACAGCAATCAGGCAAAGCCAAGTATCGCCTCAATCAAGCGGAAATGAGTTTGGTTGCAGAGAAAGAGCAAGATTCAAACAATGGTTCTGCCAAGAAGTCGACAGAAAAAAATCAAACATCGAACGAGTTGTCATTAAAAGTTATGACATCCCGTGAAAAAACCGTTAAATTACAGAGAAACGTAACGCAATTAGAACTGGCACTTAATCAGAAAGATCAGAGAATTCAATTACTAAACGCTCGTCTTGCACAATTGCAACAACAATTGAAAGCACAACAAACTGATAAAAAGCCAACACACTAAAGTGTTATTTTGATTATTTGATTTTGGATGAACTTGCACAACGACAAGTTCGAAAGGGGTAAAACATGCTGATTTATGTGATTCCATTTATCTTACTATTGGTTGTTGCAATAGTCTTAAAAAAGCGTGAGGCGAGTAAAGAAGCAGAGCCAAAAACTCAAAAAGCAGTGGCTGCAAAAAATAAAGCCAAAAAAACTAGCCCGTCTAAAAAAACACCTCAACAAACTCAAGTCGTTGAAGATGTGGTCACTAAAAAAGCCACAACACCTCTTGCAACCGATCTCCGCAATAAAATTGAAGGGCAAATTCGTGATCGCAATTTCTTTTCAGCTGAAGCGCAGATTAACCAAGCATTAAATAAAGACAATTCACAACATGAATTATATTTACTGCTATTGGATATTCACTTACTACAAAAAGATGAATTTGCAATTAGCCAATTGCTGAATCATTTACGCTCTCTGAAACTATATGATATTTTGACGCAAGCAGAAGCCAAAAAATCAGATTATGAGCAGTTAAATCAAACAAATACTCCTGACACAATTCAGTTTAAATCAGTTGATATCGTAGCACCTGCATCCCAAAGACCTGTTGTTGAAGCACCAAATACTGCTGATTTCGATGCGCTAATGTCATCAGACAGCACAACAGTGCCTCCTGCACAAAGTATTACTGTTGAACCAGTTCAAGACATTAAACCACTAGATTTTGATACCTCAGCATTCATAACCACAACAACTCAACCCGAACCAGAAACACGTATTGAAGTACCTACTTTAGAATTTGATACTTCCAGCCTAAACACCATAGCAACTGAACCATCTCAACCAATTGGGGAAATTAAGCCCCTTGATTTTGATTCGTTGTCATTGGACCCCACCCCTGCTCAAACAGAGCTTCCGACAGAAGATATCAAACCTTTAGATTTTTCGTTCAATCTCGATGCGCCTTCTACAACAACTGAAGCTGAAACCTCGTTGATTGCAACACCAGATGAGCGTCCTGAATTTACATTTGATTTTTCAAACCAACCCACAACTGAAGCGACAACAGATATTCCTCCTGTTTCTTTCGACACTGTTAGCCCAAATGCAGCAATAGTAGACGAAACACCTGCAGTTATTACGCCAAGCCTCAGTTTTAGTCTTGAGTCTACGATACCTAGCCATAAGACTGAAAGTGATCCTCTAGTACAATCTTTCCCTCAACTAAGCGAAGTTAACGAAATCCTCTTAAACTTTGAGTTAGCTGAGCAATATATTCAATTGGGTGCTTTTGAAGCTGCACGTGAAATTCTGGCTGAACAAGAAGCAAACTACAGCGTTGAACAACGAGATCAAGCTGAACAATTGCTAGGTCGCATAGCATCCTAAGTCATTTCGTTTTAAACTAAAGCAGTCATCACAGACTGCTTTTTTTATAATGAAAAAAATTGCGCTTATTTATATGGGTGGAACCTTTGGCTGTATTGGTGAACCTTTACAACCCATGCCTGCCGAAGACTTTATTCCCAAACTTAGCCATGTCTTGCCGATTCATCTCGACATAGAATGTTTTGTTGCACCTGTCATTAAGGACAGTAGTGCATGCACAGCCGCTGATTGGTTATTGTTGATTCAACAGGTCCAGCACTTACAGTTGCAGCAGTTCCAACATTTTGTCGTGATTCACGGCACAGACACCTTGAGCTATGCCAGTGCCGTGGCAGCACACTTTATCGCTGACTCAGCTCGTGTGATTTTCACAGGTAGTCAGTACCCATTACTCAATGTACAAGGAACTGACACCCGTGAATTTAGTGATGCCATCAACAATTTGAATTTTGCCTTAGATGCTGTAGTGAAATACCCTATCGGTGTTTATTTAGCATTCCATCAACATTTGTTTCATGCCCAAACCGCTATAAAACGACATACCACTGAACTAGATGCCTTTAGTGGCCTGCCTGCTGAACAATCTATTTCGCACAATTTAAAAGCACATATTGTACAAACACGTGATGTAGAACAATCACAACAGTTCAACTGTCTTAATCTAATGATGCAACCTGTTGGCTTAGAACAGCAAATGCAGAACTTAAGAAACCTCTTAGCGGCCCCACCCCACTTTCTCATTCTACAAGGTTTTGGGACGGGTAATTTAGCCGTGAATGCTGAGTTGACTGCGCTTTTCGATGACCTTTACGCACAAGGCTGTGTTGTTATCTTAAGCACCCAAGTTCCTTTCGGCCGCACTGATCAGCGCTATGCCGTTGCCGCGTGGACAACCCAAGCCAAAATAATTGTCAGTGATTGCCTCGGGCATGCAGATCTGTATGCCAAAGCCCTCAAAATATATTTACAATACGCCACCGCTGAAGAACGCTTCAGCCATTGGCATGATTTGGGTTAATTTGAGGTACATATGCAACGTTTTGCGATCGGCATTGAATTTTGTGGGACACATTATCGTGGCTGGCAAACTCAGCAAACTGGCGTGACCAGCGTACAAGAGACGATTGAAAAGGTGCTTTCGAAAATTGCCAATGAACCAATTAGCCTACATGGTGCAGGCCGTACCGATGCTGGCGTTCATGCAACCAATATGGTGGCGCATTTTGATAGCTCCGCGCTTCGCTCCGAACGTGGCTGGCTAATGGGTAGCAATAGCCAACTACCCAAAGATATCTCGATCCAATGGATCAAAGCGATGGATCAAGACTTTCATGCGCGCTTTAAAGCACAAGCACGTCGTTATCGTTATGTGGTCTATAACCATCCGCAGCGACCTGCCCTGATGCATAAACAAGTCACGCATGCTTATTATGCACTAGATGTGGCGAAGATGATGCAAGCTGCGCAAAAGTTTGAAGGCACGCATAACTTTGAAAGCTTTCGTGCTGCAGCATGCCAGTCTAATCAACCTGTACGCCATGTGAGCCATTGTCGCTTAATTCAACATGGCCCATATCTGGTGCTCGACATTCAGGCTGATGGCTTCTTACACCATATGGTCCGCAATATCATGGGCTGCTTATTAGAAATCGGGCAAGGTATGTATGAAGTCGAACATATTGAGGCTATTTTCGCAGCAGAAGACCGTAAAGCTGCTGGCATTACTGCGCCTCCTGATGGACTATATTTTATTCATGCCGACTATCCAGCACAGTTTGAATTACCTAAACAGCCCCTTGGACCGCATTGGCTGAATATGCCAGAATAATTTATTTTTCAATCTCTCCCTAGTCGCTCCTTTTTCAAAGGACATGAGACTCCTCCCTTGATAAAAGGGAGCTTAGGAAGAATTGTTTAACGCTGCTTCCGCTTGCGATATTCCACTGGGGTTTCATTGGTCCAGCGTTTAAACGCACGATAAAAAGTACTTGGCTCTGAAAAACCAGTCAAATATACAATACGTTCTACACTTTCAGCCGTATTGGCCAAGAGCTTTTTCGCCAAACGACAACGGTAATCGGACAAAATCTGTTGAAAGCTAGTATTGGCTTCAGAAAGCTGAGTCCGTAAACGCCTTGGGGTAATACTGAGCTGAGAAGCCACCGTTTCCAATGTGGTCTCCCCGCTCTCAAGAGTTGAACCAATGGCTCGACGCACTTCACCAACCAAGTCATAACGTGCTAATTCTTGAAGTTTTTCAATCGCTAACTGCTCATGCAGTTGCAACAGTTCGGGCTCTGCCTGCCACAAGGGATAAGCCAAAATACTTGGATCAAAATATAAACGCGTTTCTTTTTGCCCCAAACTTACTGGGCATTCATACACCCGAAAATACTCATCATCGGATGCGCCTTTCGTGAAATTAAAATCAATATAGATCGGCTCAAAACGCCCTTCCGTAATGAATTTAAAGAAACGCAAGATACCTGACATTGCACATTCAGAAAAATGTCGATTGACTAAATTTTCAGCCCAAGGCTGTTCACCGTTAGTCAAATAACACCGGTCATCCTCAATCACCAATTTGGCATGAAACGCATCACTAATCAGACGTTGATAAGCCAATGCACGCTTTAAACCTTCACCAAAATTTTCAGATGAAATAAATAAATGTTCAATTACTTGACCACGGTATAAAGGTAGATTTTCTCCCAAATGTAGACCGATATCAGGATCGCGGCTCACCTCTTCAGCCGCCACCCAAAAAGCATATTGAGCGTTCAAAGGCGTACGGTCATTGGTTTCAACTTGGTTTAAAGCCACACCCGCCTTTGTTAAAATTTCTTCTGTTGGCAACCCTGAACGACGAATCGCTTGGTAGCCTAATCGCAATACAACCGATGCATCCGTTAGCTGACCCACGCTAGAACCTTCCTTGTATGTTCTTCATTTATACATAAAACATTAAAATTAGATTAACTTCGATTGACCAAACTGACAACAACTTATGCAGTTTTTTTGTTGAAAATCTTTATTACTCTTGTTCGCTTATTTTACTGACAGATGATCATGCAACCGCCCATTCCGCCTTGTTTTATGCAAAAAAATTGACTATAATTTGCGCCTTTCCAATTTATTCATTCAGGTAGGCTATGGCCAATAAAGAGGAACTCATCGAGTTCGAAGGCGTTGTCACCGAGACGCTTCCTAATACTATGTTTCGTGTACGTTTAGAAAACGGTCATGAAGTGATTGCTCACATCTCTGGTAAAATGCGTAAACACTATATTCGTATTTTGACTGGCGACAGTGTTAAAGTAGAAATGACACCTTATGATTTGTCTAAGGGTCGTATCACTTATCGTGCGCGCTAAGTTTTAGCGAAGCAAAAAAGCCACTTTTCAAGTGGCTTTTTTAATGTCTGCGCTTAGACTAAACGTTATACATCGACTATATTTAAACCAATAATCAAACTATAATTAAATGCGATAACAACTAAATACACCAAAACAATAATGAAGACGACTTTAATGAAGCTCGCAATTTTACTGTTCCCCATGCTATGTGTTGCCTGTGCCACAACCAACCAAACTCAGCTCAACCAAACCTTACAACACTATATCGGACAATCTTCAGATCAAGTTCAAAACCAACTCAACCTCAATAGCATGGGTTATAAAGTTCTCGGTGCTCCTGTACATACACCCGAGAAACTGACCTACACCCTATTACGCAATATGCCTATTCCGATGGGAACACCCAACCTTGGAACCAGTGTCACTATGGGTGCGCCCATTCCAACACCTTCTAGCGGTAGCCTGAATATTGAAATGAAATGTAAAATTGAGTTCAGACTGCATGATGATCTTGTGGAATCTATTCACTACATCGGTAAAGCGTGTTAACGGCTGTGTTATGTTGAGCCACCTACATACCGTTTATCTCAAATTACTCGAACCATACTCAAACGAATATCCAGATATAGAATACTAAAAGGGTGTCTCTCTGCTTAGGGGATAATCATGAAGCCCTTTATTGTCAGTTCCTTGAGTTCCATTTGCTTTCTACTACTTCAAGCTTGTAGCAACGCTCCAGCGCAAAATCACACCGTCATTTCATCCACTAAAATTGCGCTCCCCGACTATTTAGAACAATATATCGGCCAAGATGTATCGAGCATACGGCGTCAGCTCAACTTACACAAACTCGGTTATGAAACCTTAGGGTCACCAATTCAAACATCAAACCAACTGAGTTACACCATCGTCAGACGGATTCAAATTCCAACCCCTATGCCCACTATGCGAAGCGACAGCAGTGTCGGCGCGATTCCTATTCCAACAGCAACCCCATATTATGATGTACAGTTAGAATGCCAAGTTCATTTCTTATTAAAAGACAATATTGCCCAATCTGTTCAATACCAAGGCAAAGCCTGTAAAGGTTATTAAATCTTGGGAAAAAAAACGCAGCGAATGGCTGCGTTTTCCAGTGTATCTAACTTAGTTCAGTGCAGCCACAACCGCCTGCCCCATTTCCGCAGTACCCACTTTGCTCATGCCTTCAGACATAATGTCAGCAGTACGTAAACCTTGATCCAACACACTTCCTACCGCATCCTCAATCGCTTTTGCAGCAGCTTCTTCACGGAAAGTATAGCGTAGCATCATTGCAACAGACAGAATGGTCGCCAATGGGTTAGCAACGTTTTGACCTGCAATATCTGGTGCAGAACCATGACATGGTTCATACATACCTTTGCCACTTTCATCCAAAGATGCCGACGGAAGCATGCCAATCGAACCCGTTAACATTGCTGCTTCGTCAGACAAAATGTCACCAAATAAATTACCTGTCACAATCACGTCAAACTGTTTAGGCGCACGTACCAATTGCATTGCAGCATTATCGACATACATATGCGACAAGTTAATGTTTGGATAGTCAGCTTCTTTCATCGCCGTTACGGTTTGCTTCCAAAGCTCTGTCACTTCAAGTACATTGGCTTTGTCTACAGAGCACACTTTACCGCCACGTAAGCCTGCAAGTTCAAATGCGACTTTGGCAATACGCTTGATTTCAGACTCTGCATATACGTCGGTGTTAAAACCTTGTTTTTCGCCATTTTCCAGTTCACGAATACCACGTGGTTGACCAAAGTAGATGCCACCAGTCAATTCACGAACGATTAAAATGTCCAAGCCTGCAACAATTTCAGGCTTTAAACTTGATGCATCTGCCAATTGCGGATACAAAATCGCTGGGCGCAAGTTTGCGAATAAATTGAGCTCACTACGAATTTTTAATAAACCACGTTCTGGACGAATTGAGCGTTCAATGTTGTCCCATTTTGGTCCGCCAACTGCACCAAGTAAAATCGCATCTGCATTTTTGGCTTGTGCTGCAGTTACCTCTGGATAAGGTGAACCATGTGCGTCAATCGCAGCGCCACCCAGTAAACCTTGTTCCCACGTTAAACCTAAATTGAATTGATCGTTTACTCGTGTAAGCACTTGTTCTGCGGCTTTTACAATTTCAGGACCAATGCCATCACCCGCCAAAATCAAAATATGTTTAGACATGAAAAATTCCATTGTTAGTGAGTTTTAACTCACACGATTAAAGTTTTTGTTCTACAAACTCACCCAAGCCATTTAGGACATTGTACGGTTTGCAAAAACGACGAATTGTTCTTTGGTTTTGCTTTAAATCGACACATAAAGGGTCAGGTGCAGACATATTCAACAAACTTCCCTGATGTCGACTGCGCGCACGAAACATTCTAAAAGTATAACGTTCAGCAGGCTTAAAGCGATGAATCACATGTAAGGTTTCTGCTCGGTCTGCTGAGACCGGATAGAAGCGAATGACCAGTTCATGCTGCCCAGCAGGCACCGACAAAAACAGTGAATTTGCATCATTCAAATCATCTCGCTTCAAACGAACAATTTGTTCTCGAATTGCATCACGGCTCACACGATGATTGTCTGCATTGACGATTTTGATTTTATTCAATCGCTCAAACTCACAGTTCACTGTACCTGTACAATAAATTTGTGCATTGTTTTTACTTGCTGGGGTTTCATGAATACGCTTTATACTTGCCGTATTCATACTTTGACAGGCAGTTAATGTGCCTATCAAAGCAAGTAGAGTGATACGACCATAACTCGTCACCATTGTTCAAGTCCAACCTTTACCAGTAGCAAAACGATTAAAATTCTTTTGCTCTGATATTAACAAGAGATAAACCGCAGCACTAGTTATATCGTTTCTTCAATTAAGCATGAATTTCAGCAAACACCCATGGACGCGCAGCTTTGGTCTTTTCTTCATAAGCACGAATCTCATCTGCTGCTTGTAAGGTCAAACCAATATCATCCAAGCCATTTAACAAACAATGCTTACGGAAAGGATCCACTTCAAACTTGAAAGCTTCACCCGATGGTGTACGCACTTCTTGCGCATCCAAATCAATCGTCAGTTGATAGCCTTCATTTGCTGCACATTCTTTGAAGAGTTGGTCAACAATCTCTTCAGACAAAATCACAGGCAACATGCCATTTTTGAAGCTGTTGTTAAAGAAAATGTCTGCATAACTCGGTGCAATCACGGTACGGAAACCATATTCTTCCAGTGCCCACGGCGCATGTTCACGGCTAGAACCGCAACCAAAGTTCGCGCGAGAAATCAAAATCGAAGCACCTTGGTAACGTGGCTGATTCAATGCAAAATCGGGGTTTTTAGGACGTTTTGAATTATCTTGTCCTAAAAAACCTTCATCTAAATAACGCAATTCATCAAATAAGTTTTCACCAAAACCCGTGCGCTTAATGGATTTCAAAAACTGTTTTGGAATGATCAAGTCTGTATCAATATTGGCACGGTCTAAAGGTGCAACGATACCCTGTTCAACGGTATATTTTTTCATGTCTATGCTCCCAAGCCCGAATTAAAATGAACGCACATCGACAAAGTGACCTGCAATCGCTGCTGCAGCTGCCATTGCTGGACTCACCAAATGCGTACGACCACCATTGCCCTGACGACCTTCGAAGTTACGGTTGGAGGTCGATGCGCAGTGCTCACCAGGTTGTAATTTGTCTGCATTCATGGCTAAGCACATTGAACAACCTGGCTCACGCCATTCAAAACCAGCTTCAATCAAAACTTTATCTAAGCCTTCCGCTTCAGCTTGAGCTTTCACTAAACCAGAACCCGGGACCACCATTGCCTGTTTAATGGTACTTGCCACTTTTTTGCCTTTGGCAACTTCCGCCGCTGCACGAATGTCTTCGATACGCGAGTTGGTACATGAACCAATAAAAACACGGTCTAACTGAATGTCTGCCAATGCCTGACCTGCGGTTAAACCCATGTACTGATAAGCACGCGTCCAGTCATTACGCTGTACATCATCTTTGGCTTGTTCCAAAGTCGGCACCGCTTGAGAAACTGGAATCACCATTTCAGGCGAGGTCCCCCAAGACACTTGTGGTTCAATCTCTTCACCTTGTAATACCACCACAGTATCAAAATGTGCGTCTGCATCCGAATGTAAAGTATTCCAGTAAGCCACTGCTGCATCCCACTGTTCACCTTGTGGTGCGTAGGGACGACCTTTCACATAGTCAATGGTTTTATCATCGACAGCCACCATACCGACACGCGCGCCACCTTCAATCGCCATATTACAAACCGTCATACGACCTTCAATCGACATATCGCGGAAGACTTGACCACCGAACTCGATCGCGTGACCTGTCCCGCCTGCCGTACCAATTTTACCGATGATGGCTAAAACCACATCTTTCGGTGTCACACCCTGACCCAATTGTCCATCAACACGCACCAACATGTTTTTCATCTTCTTTTGAACCAAGCACTGGGTTGCCAATACATGCTCTACTTCAGATGTCCCAATCCCGTGTGCCAAGCAACCAAAAGCGCCATGCGTTGCTGTATGAGAGTCGCCACACACCACCGTCATGCCTGGTAAGGTTAATCCTTGCTCAGGTCCCACCACGTGTGCAATACCTTGACGCACATCATTAATGTCAAACTGCACTACATTAAAAGTTTTGCAGTTGTCGTCTAAGGTTTGGACTTGAATGCGTGAAGTATCATCTTCAATGCCTGCAATACCTTCTGATCGCTCTTTGCTTGAGGTTGGAACATTATGGTCAGGTGTTGCCACGTTCGCACTTAAACGCCATGGCTTACGCCCTGCAAGTTGCAAACCTTCAAAAGCTTGTGGCGACGTCACTTCATGTAATAAATGACGGTCGATATAGAGTAAAGCTGAGCCATCATCACGCTGTTTTACTAAGTGGTCATCCCACAATTTGTCATACAATGTTTTTGGAATTTGGGGTTTTGCTTGTTGGTTTTCGCCTGCCATGTCGATTGACTCCACTGGACTGGGTAATTCTTTCATTAAAAACGATTATAACGGTGATTTCACATAAATCTAATTTATCATTTTTATTAATTTAAAAACTTTTTGGAATTATTTTTAAATCACTCAAGTTCATGCTCTGCTACCGAGTTTAGACGCTTTCAGCAGATTTTACCTAAGCTCATAACACATTGTATACCGTGCTTTTTCTAAACTGAACCATCCCAAACCAACGTTTATTTTCTCTCAATTAACGCTTGAAATTATCTATGCTTGCATTAGACATAAAAGTAGCGCTGAGAATCCAATAGAGTCAAACAACAAAACAAACTCAGCTCAACATTGCCGACATAAATTCACTAGTAACATTCAATTTTATGCGGAATGAACGCTCTTAATTCTTGGCATAACTTGAAGTTACTTGTATTTTTACAAAAGGATTAATGGTTCAAGCAAAAGCCTTAATCTCTGTTTTTATTATGTTAAACATAAAACGAAGCACATTATTTCACTTGATTCAAAAATTCAATCGAGACCAATCAAAATTTCATTTTGACTTTACTAATGATAATAATTATTATTTACAAATGTAAAGTGTTATTGAGAGGCCTTTTATCATGTCAAACATTCAAAAATTTGTAGCAAAAAATCAACGCATCTTCAAAAAAACTTTAAGCTACTACATCATGCATATTACGGTCGCTATGTTAGTTGCGTATATGGTCACAGGTAACTTATGGATGGCGGTTACCTTAAGTTTGTTAGAACCGACTGTTCAAGCTTTTGCCTTCTTCTTCCATGAGCGAATTTGGGAAAGAAAAAGCCGTAGCCCAGAAGAAAATATTCCGGCCTAAGCCCCATCTCCTCTCATTAACTTAAAAAGATCACTTTTAGTGATCTTTTTTTATCTCAATGCAGATGAAATAACACCCGATTTATTTTAAAGATCGCAATTCATATAAAATGATTTTATAATTCAATTATACTTTCATAACCAGATTATCCTTATGAATCTTGCAGCCTTCGAAGCTTTTGTAAAAGTCATGGAAACCGGCTCTATTTCTTTAGCCGCAGATCAACTCTTCATTACGCAACCTGCTGTGACCAAACGTATTCATAGTTTAGAAGAATATTTTGGTGTGAAACTGTTTGAGTCGGCAGGTCGTGGTGTACAAGCCACGCATGCCGCACATTCACTGCTGCCTAAAGTCAAAAATTGGCTCAATGAACTGGGTGACATTCACCATACCTTGAGTCATGAACAAGGCATGGTTCAAGGCAAACTTAAAATTGGCACCAGTCACCATATTGGTTTACATCACCTACCCAATCATTTACGTGAATATGTACAAACCTTTCCCAATGTCACTTTAGATGTACACTTTGTCGACTCAGAGCAAGCGCATGAAAAAGTACTGGCTGGTGACTTAGAATTGGCTTTTTTGACGCTTCCACCGAAGTTAGATGAGCGTTTGCAATATGTCACCATTTGGGAAGACCCCTTAGTTTTTGTAGCAGCGCCCTTTCATCCGCTGGCACAAATGCAAAACTTAAAACTCGAAGATCTGATTCAGTACCCAAGCTTATTGCCTGCGTCTCAAACCTATACCAGCCAAATCACACTGGCAGAATTTGAGAAACAAGGGCTAAAACCTAAAATTAGCATGAGTAATAATCCACTCGAATCAATTCGCATGTTGGCATCTATTGGATTGGGCTGGTCAGTGCTTCCCAAGACTTTGATCAATCAAGACCTACAACAGTTAAATATTAAATTTGAAATGAACCGCCAATTGGGTATGGTTTGGCATCCTGGGCGAACGCAGTCGCGTGCAGTGCAAGAACTGATTACGATGATGAAATAAGCGCTGCACCAAATAAAAAACCATCCTGTAGGATGGTTTTTTTATTTGGTGCGAGGAGTGACTTAAGAACCGCCTATAGCCAATGCAATCAGTCCAAGCCAAATCGCTAACAAAATCGCACCGGCTAAGAGATTTGTACCACCACGATTTTCTAATTCTGTTGCGACATTGCCATTTCCGAACTGGCGGATTTTAGTAATCTGCTTATCGACGTGATGCTTATACAAAGTGTTACCCTGCATGCCAAATGCAATAGCCAAGCCGATATTTGCCCCCGAACTGTCAATCCCCAAAAGTGCTTCAACAATCCCGATGAACACAATCAGAGCTATGGACATAAAGCCATAACTGTACATTTTCCGATAAAACAACCAAATTACGCCAAGAAAAAAGCCGCAACATTAAATCCTGCATATTGTTTCTTGGGTGTGATTTTTTCAAATTGAGCCTGATAGTACGACGCATATTTCTCCCCGATAAATACAGCACGATCTAGTTCGAGCTGATCGACTGAAGCCCGTCTCTCTAAAACACGAGGCGACGGAAAAGATTGTTGATCTAAAGACATAAATTGCTTCTTATTTTTTATTTTATTGAAGAAATGAGGGCAAAGCTTTTCAGCATCGCCCCAAAAATATCACTTATTTTTTAATCAATGAATCTTCATGTAAAGATTCATTGAGTTGATCCACAATAATTGCCCACTCACCATCCGATTTAATTTTTTCTGCCAAAAACTGACGTTGCGCTTCAGTCCAATATTCCGCATCAACAATCATGGTTTGCGCATTAAGCTGATGCGTTACAATAAATAAGGCAATCGCATCTTCATTTGCATCTAAACCGAGTTGCTCAAACAGATGGGTCATTCTTGGTCGTACACTCATGTTATTCTCCACGATACTGTTCTAATTTTTACATAGTCAAAATAGCTTTAGCCAAGTTTTAACATAGCATATTTAGTTAGTTTTCCAAGATTTGTCGTCCCATCACCGCAATATTTTATCAATAGATTTGCTTTCAATGAAATTGACTGACTCAATGTCTTTGCAATAAAAAAGACGACCCGAAAGTAGCCTTTTCAATATCGAAAGATAAATAATTAAATGGACCAGTCTTGGATTTCCCATGCCTGATCTTTAGCCAATGCTTCCAAACGATCATCAGGATTAACAGCTATCGCATGGTCGGCGTATTCCAGTAAAAAACGATCATTAATAGAGTCCGAATACGCCCAAGACTCGCTGACATCACGCCCTGCCAGCCACTGATCTAAACGCGTCAATTTACCTTTTTGGTAGCACGGCGTATTGATCACTTTGCCCGTGTATTTGCCATCAACCACTTCAGCATTGGTTGCAATGATTTCGCTAATCCCAAACTCGCGAAAAATTGGGGCGGTAATAAAGTCTGAAGTGGCCGTGATCCCAACCAAAGCATGCCCTGCCTCTTTGTGACGTTGAATGGCTTGAAAACCATCAGGACGCATTTGCGGGCGAATCACTTTTTGCATGAATAACTCATGCAGTTCAGTGAGGTAGGTATTGTCATGTTGAGTTAAAAATTCAAACACAAATTCATTATAAGCAATCGGGTCGAGTTGCCCTGCTTTGTAATCTTCATAAAATTTATCGTTTATGGCACGATGGCGAACTGGATCAACCAAGCCCTCATTCACCAAAAACTCTCCCCAAGAATGATCCGAATCGGTGTTTAACAAGGTGTGATCGAGATCAAATAGTGCCAATTTCATGAAAATACTCGTAAAAACTGAAATTTAAGAAAAAATTTGTAAATCTATCTCCGCTAGTCGATAGAAATTCGTTAAGATCATAGCAATTTTAACATTTTTAAACTTTGCTTTTTTCGAGTTGGATACAGAAATAAAAATCCCCGATCGCAAAGTCATAAATTACACAATATTTAGGTAGCCAAATGATCGATTCGGAAGGTTTCCGACCCAATGTCGGGATCATTTTGGCAAACGAGTTTGGACAAGTTTTATGGGCAAAACGCATTGGACACAATGCTTGGCAATTTCCACAAGGAGGTATCCAATATGGAGAAACCCCTGAACAGGCACTTTATCGTGAGCTGAGAGAAGAAGTTGGCTTACTGCCCGAACACGTCCAAATAGTAGCGCAAACTAAAGGTTGGCTGCGTTATCGTTTGCCGCACCGATACATTCGTACAGATTCCGATCCCGTATGTATTGGACAAAAACAAAAGTGGTTTTTACTCAAACTCACTGCCCCCGCTCAGAATATTCGTTTGAATTTGTCTGATCCGCCCGAGTTTGACCAATGGCAGTGGGTCAGCTATTGGTACCCACTGGGGCAAGTGGTGAATTTTAAACGCGATGTATACCGCAAAGCGATGGTGGAGTTGTGCAATCAGCTCCCTCAAAAAAAGCCTTAAAAAATCTAGACGTCCTACAGATTTTTTAAGGTTCTCTTGTTATAAATAAGTTGGACGCACTTTTTTTGGAGTAGATGCGATGTCGAATATGCAACTGGATACCCTTAGACGTATTGTGCAAGAAATCAATGCGTCCACCAGTTTGCATGAATCACTCGACATTATGGTCAACCATGTGGCAGAAGCCATGCACGTTGACGTTTGCTCCATTTATTTATTGGACGAGCGTAATCAACGTTATTTGTTGATGGCATCGAAAGGTTTGAACCCCGATTCAGTCGGCCATGTTTCACTACATACCAGTGAAGGCTTAGTCGGCCTAGTCGGACAACGCGAAGAAATCGTCAACCTTGACAATGCCCCGAAACATGAACGTTTTATGTACTTACCTGAAACAGGTGAGGAAATTTATAACTCGTTCCTTGGCGTACCCGTCATGTACCGCCGTAAAGTCATGGGCGTGCTTGTGGTGCAAAATAAAGAGCCTCAAGACTTTAGTGAAGCGGCTGAATCCTTCCTTGTCACCCTCTGTGCACAACTTTCAGGGGTCATTGCGCACGCACATGCCGTGGGCAATATCGACGTTTTTCGTAAGCCCAGCAATTTACCCGCTTACAAAACTTTCCAAGGCGTCCCTGGTTCAGGTGGAATTGCCTTAGGCCGTGCTGTCATTCTCTACCCACCTGCAGATTTGGCGGCTGTTCCTGACCGTGAAGCCGATGATATCAGTGAAGAATTAGCCCTACTGGATCGTGCCCTAACCTCAGTGCGTGATGAAATCAAATCGCTTGATGACAAGATGCAAGACGCCCTTATGGCTGAAGAACGTGCCCTGTTTAGCGTGTTCTTACGCATGTTGGATGAAAATGCGCTACCTGCTGAAATTAAAGAGCAAATTCGCGAAGGTAACTGGGCACAAGGTGCAGTACGTATCGTCATTGATAACCATATTGATCTGTTTGAACAAATGGAAGATGACTACTTACGTGAACGTGCGGCAGATTTAAAAGATTTAGGTCGACGTATTTTGGCCTATTTGCAAGAAGCGGATTCGAGTCACCGTGAACTTACCGATGAAAGTATTCTGATTGGAGAGGAAATTTCAACCGCAGCTTTGGTTGAACTTCCTGTCGATAAAATTGCTGCGATTGTCACCACAGAAGGTGCCATGAACTCACATATGGTAATTGTGGCACGTGCTCTCGGCATTCCAACCGTTGTGGGGGTGACTGAACTACCGATTAATACACTTGATGACGTTGAAATGATTGTCGATGCGCATCAAGGTCGGGTCTTTATTAATCCACCTCGTCGTCTACGTACCCGTTATAAAGAGATTCAAAAAGAAGAAGAGCAAATTGCCAAAGACTTAAAACAGTATGAAACCAAAGATGCCATCACCCCTGATGGTGTCGCAGTCAAACTGTTTGTCAATACTGGTCTAATGATTGATGTGGTGCGCGGTGTACAACGCGGAGCCAAAGGTGTTGGTCTATATCGCTCCGAAATTCCATTTATGCTCCGTGACCGCTTCCCTGGCGAAGAAGAACAACGTGCGATTTATCGTCAGCAGTTGAGCCACTTCGCCAACAAACCCGTGGTGATGCGTACACTCGATATTGGCGCCGATAAAGACTTACCTTATTTCTCCATTGAGGAAGAAAACTCCGCACTGGGCTGGCGCGGCATTCGCTTTACGCTCGACCACCCTGAAATTTTCTCTTCACAAATTCGTGCCATGCTTAAAGCCAGTATTGGTTTAAATAACCTGCATATTTTACTGCCGATGGTCACCAGTGTCAGTGAAGTAGAAGAAGCGCTGTACCTTCTTGAGCGTGACTGGGTCGCAGTGCAAGAAGAGGAACAAGTAAAAATCACCAAACCGAAAATTGGTATTATGGTTGAAGTTCCAAGTGTGCTGCTGCAAATAGATGAGTTTGCCGAGTTGGTTGACTTTTTCTCGGTCGGCTCAAACGATTTAACCCAATATTTACTGGCAGTCGATCGAAACAATCCACGGGTTGCTAACGTTTATTCACATTTCCATCCTTCAATTTTGCGTGCACTGACTCGCTTAGTCAAAGAGTGTCATAAGTACAACAAACCAGTCAGCATTTGTGGAGAAATGGCAGGAGACCCTTTATCTGCGATCTTACTGATGGCAATGGGCTTTAATACGCTGTCGATGAGCTCAAGTAACATTCTGCGTGTACGCAAAGCTATTTGTCATGTGCCGATGCCTGACGCGATTGAACTCTTAGAACACGCATTGAAAATGAGTAATCCACTCATTGTAAAAAGCCAAATGGAATATTATTTTAAAACACACGGTTTAGGCGATATGGTCAAATCAGCGACACGTATTGTGACGGCTTAGAAGCCTTTAAACACAAAAAAGAGGCATTAAAAAAGGGAGATAATCATCTGAATATCTCCCTTTTTTGTGCTTGTCATAGCCTCGTTTTGCATTTTTCTTTCGGTCTACAAAGACTTGGCTTTGGTTGACTTCATGCATGTGTTTTGCCACGAAGTTGTGAATCACAACTTTTGGCTCAGCTTTCTTCTTTGCCATTTTCCCACCTAACTGAACGGATGATATCGCATAGGATATGGCTGGAATTTTACGCTTTTTTGTATACTTTACAAGCGACTTTCATGTCATTTCTGTCTCTTAGCGTAGCCTATTTTTAAAGAGATAGCTCATACAACTATTTAAGCGCCATAACTTGTATCTGCTGAAACATACACTTAAAAATAAAATTGATCTAACAATAAAATCATCGCAATCAAAATCATCAATGCACCAGAGACTCGACTCACGATCATAGCTGCATGAGGACGTGTTGCTAAAACTCTTTGCGCACTAAACCCGACCAAAAAGTAAACCGCCGCACAACTAACCAAATGGATTCCTGCCAATAAAATAATCTGAGAAGTTGCCGATACGGCAGATTTTGGATCAATAAAAGGTGGCAACAACGCTAGAAATAAAAGTAGGACTTTCGGATTTAAACCACTCAAATACACCCCACGAATGTACCAAGATTTAGAGGAAGTCAATGCCACCTGATCACGACTAATACTTGCAGGACGCATCGACAAGTTCAAACCCATCCAAAGCAGATACAGTGCCCCAATAGCTGTAAGCACTTGAAGTAACATTGGCTGACTCGCAACCAAAGTTCCAACACCAGCCGCAACAGTCAAAGCCGCCATCAAGTGTCCAGTTAATAGTCCCGTCACCGCAGGTAAGACTTTTTTACCTTGGATTCCTGAAGAAATCACATAAGCCCAATCTATACCTGGTGTGATCACGAAAAGTATAGAAACGCTCCAAAACGCAATCAAAATGCTGAGTGACATCCCTTTCCCCTTTTATCGGTTATCGTTGTTAAAATTTGGGGAGTTGATCATTCAAACAGCCTCAAATAATTTTGAAAGGATATCCTTTAGGCTCTAAAATGTGCTTTCAAATCTTTGTGCAATAACGGCTAAAAAAGGGAGATTCTTCCACATGGACAAAATTGATAAGAAGATTCTTGCTGAACTACAAGCAGATGGACGTTTATCGGTTACCGAGTTGGCAAATAAAGTTGGATTGAGTCTTTCACCCTGTCATCGACGAGTCAAAGCCTTAGAAGATGCGGGTATTATCAAAGGCTATCGTGCACAGCTCGATTTTTCTCAGTTGGGTTTAAATTTTTCGACCATTGTTTTTGTCACACTCAAAAATGGCGATAAAAATTCAGTGCTCAGCCTTGAAGAGGCTATTTTGCAGATTCCTCAAATTGTAAAAGCACAACGGCTTTTTGGTGACCCCGACTACTTACTGCATGTTGTCACCTATGACTTGGAAAGTTATCAAAAACTCTATGATGAACAACTGTCAGCACTCCCCAATGTGCAACGCCTGATTTCCACTATGGTCATGAAAAATATTATTTCGAATCGGAGTGTTTTATTCTAAAAAGAACACTATAGAGTGGTATCCACCCCACCATTTAGTGAGAAATGTCATACAACGCAATACTTACCCTCGTTCGATGGATGAGCTGAACGACAAAAGACCAATCCAACCTAAAGGTAAATGAGCCAAGCCATACTACGCGTATAAAGAGAAAAAGTTCTATTTACGAATGCTGAAAATTTATACGCAACTTATCTTATTTTTCACTATTGTTTATATTTGTTTCCTTCTTTAAAAGCGCTAAATTAATACTTAACTCGATATAAAATAAGAGCATCATCATGCCATTAGAAAAAGACAAAGATGCAACTATTGTGGTCAACGACACCCCTGACCAAGAAAAGTATGAATTCTTAAAAGAGAAGATTCGTTATAAACAAGCTTTACGCGAAAATTCAAAAAAAATTGACCATCAAAAAGTTCGACTGAATATTCAAGCGGATGCTCTTCCCAGTAAAACCTTTTTTATTATGAATGCCTTGGCGGCCGTCATTGCAGGTTATGGCCTGCTTTCAAACTCGGCTGCGGTAGTGATTGGCGCGATGCTAGTGGCGATGATGTTAGGGCCTATTTCAGGTATTGCCTTGGCTTTAATTGACAACCGCCTTTTACTGTTTAAAACCGCGCTGTCCACTTTACTCCTTGGCATTGCCATGATTTATAGCATTGGAATCGTGATTGGTTTAGTAAACTATGACCTGCCTATGACCAATGAGATTCTATCGCGCACGCAACCGACCATTTTAGATTTGATGATTGCTTTAGCAGGTGGTGCAGCAGGAGCTTTTGCTTCGGTTTCACCTCGGTTGTCTGTAGCAGTCGTCGGTGTCGCTGTTGCCACTGCTTTGGTTCCGCCCTTGGTGGCCAGTGGGATTTTATTTGCACATATGGAATGGAAAAATTCAGCCAATGCTTTTTTACTGGCGGTGACCAATATCTTTGCCATTCAGATTAGCTCATCTTTAGTCCTTTGGATTGCAGGCTTTAGACGTGGTTCCAGCGAAGAAGTGCAGAGTAATGTCAAAGAGTTTCTCAAACGTAATGCTATTAGCTTAATGTTCTTAGCGCTCTTAGGGATTTATCTCTCCTTTAATTTTTATACTCTGCTCAATGCTCGACTATATGAAAGCAGTACTGAAACAACCATCAGTACTGCGCTGAATCATGATAATAATATTATTGATACCATCCAATTCGATAAAAGAGATGATTTCACTTTAGTCCGTGTCTCTATCCGTGGCGATATCCCGCCTAGCCCTGCACAAATTGCAGCACTCAATCAGAAACTTTCGTCAGACTCAAACAATAAACCCAGTATCGTCCAAGTCCGTTTTATTCCGATTGATATTATTCAGGCTGAGGACAGCCCCAACGTCAAACTCGAACAACATGAGGCGCAAAAACTTTCAGTACAATAATGTGCCTTAAACCGCAAATGCTCTATGCAGCAGTCGTTCTACGTCGGGTTGTTTCATCTCAAGCATCCCGACAACCCGACCATGAAATGGACTATAACGGCTTTGAATAAAACCATCAGCCACATAGTCTGGTGCATGCCGTTTTAGCAGGACTGCTTGAGTCAAAATCACCAGCCTACTGACCAAACTGCGCCCCATAAATTGCAGCTCTTCAGGTGCCTGCTGGAATAATTTAAATAGACTTTGTAGCTCTTGCTTCAACTGGTCATCTTGCATCGCGGTGGATACTAAATCTTGAAACAAGATCTCAATCGACTCTACATCACGGCTGATGGCACGCAATACATCCAAACACATGACATTACCTGAACCTTCCCAAATGGTATTGACTGGGGCTTCTTTAAAAATGCGCGCCATGATGCCGTTGTCGACATAGCCATTGCCCCCAAAGACTTCCATCATCTCGCCAGTCAACTCAACTGCACGCTTACATACCCAGAACTTCGAAGCTGGGGTCATAATGCGTTTCCATGCTACGGACAATGCGTCATCCGCTTCATAGCAATGTGCAAGATGGAAACTAAGTTGCATCGCCGCTTCCGTTTCTAAGGCTAAATCTGCTAGTACCGCTTGCATCAAAGGCTGCTGTGCTAAATGTTTGCCAAAAGCTTTGCGCTGACGGGTATAAACAATACATTGCACCAAGGCTTGCCTAAGCATGGCAGTACTGCCTACGGAACAGGTCAGACGGGTGTAATTCGCCATTTCAATAATGGTGGGAATACCGCGTCCAGCTTCCCCAATCATAATGCCCCACGCGTCTTTAAATTCGACTTCGGAACTGGAGTTGCTACGGTTGCCCACTTTGTCTTTTAAGCGTTGCACATGAATTGGGTTCTTGCTGCCATCCTCTAGCCAACGTGGCACAAAGAAACAGGCCAAACCATCTTGTTCCGTCTTTGCCACCACCAAATGTGCATCACACATCGGTGCAGAGAAAAACCATTTATGCCCTGTGAGCAAATAGGCTTGTCCACGCCCCGACTCTGCGACGGGTACTGCAATGGTTTCATTGGCACGTACGTCCGAACCGCCTTGTTTCTCAGTCATGCCCATCCCTAGCCAAATTGATTTTTTCTGGCTGATTGGCACATCACGTTCATCGTATTCAGTCGAAAGTAACTTATCGCTGATTTTGGCCCACAGTTCAGGCTCACGTTGAATCAGTGGAATACTGCCCAAAGTCATCGAATTTGGGCACAAGTTTCCACACTCCACCTGCCCTGCCAAATAAAAACGGGCTGCCCAATCGACCCATTTTGAGGATGAATGGGGATGATTAAACGGATGTGCATGGGTATCGAACTGACGGTTCAATCCCATCCATTTATGCCATGCAGGGTGAAACTCGATAAAGTCTTTACGGCGTCCGCGCGCATCAAAAGCATGTAATATGGGCGTATGCCTATTGGCTAGATCAGCATAATCATAATATTCCGCCGAACCGATGACTTTACCCATCTCTGTGAGTCTTGCCTGATCCTGACTGCCATAACGGGCCAATATTTCTTGTAAAACGATATCAGTTTCAAACAGGTTGTAATTTTCCAGTTCATCAAACTGATTGCTGATTTGATGGGTCATCCCTGTCGTATTCATATCACTTTGCTCTTGTTATGCTGTGCTTTTCATTTCAGTATAGAGAAAAATTGAGTCTGCCATGTTCAGCTTTGTGCCATGAAGAATCCTGAGATCCAAGTCCGTCGTAGACCGCGCCAGTCGCGAGCTAAACTTACCCAAGAAGCTTTGCAAGAAAGTTTTGTTCGGCTTTTGCATGAACGCCATGCGCACGAAATTACCATTCGGGAAATTACCGATGTGGCGGGAGTTGGTTTAGGTACTTTTTATGAATACTTTTCAAAGAAGGAAGATTTGGTTGCATTGACCATTCACCAGCATGTGAAAACTAATGCGGAGCAACTAAAAAGTTATGCACAAAGCCTGATGGAGTTATCCACAAAATTAACTTTTGAGGGCTATTTACAGCAGATTATTCACTTTCAGCTTGAGCAGATTCAGACTCGACAGTTTCTCTGGGCTCAAACTTTTTTGCTGGAACGACAGGTGTCGAATATTGAAAGTTACCGTAAAAGTTATGAAATGATGGTGCAAATGTGGCACAGCATCCTTGAGCCTTATGTTGATGATGCAGAGCAACTACAGCAATTGAGTTTAAATGTGCAACGTGTGTGTTATGGCTTTGTGTCGCAGACTTTGCTGGTCGAGCCAGAGTTTGATGAGTGGTATCAACTTGAAAAGGATATCCATCAAAGTCTGGTGAAACTTAATTTTTAATAAAAATAAGCTTCCTATTCATTTTCGCACTTACATTTAAATTATAGGTATTTGAGATATAAAATAATACTAAGTAATTACCCCTATAAGCTCTATTATGTTAAATTGAATTTTCAGTAGCTAAAGATTTGGAAAGCGAATTTTTGTTTCGGCTTTTCTAATTTCATTACTGGTAAAAGAAATCGTTGTTCCTAGTGAATAAGCATAAATTCCTTGAATAGAATCATTAGATGATTCATATGAGATATAGAATCCGTTATCAACTCTATTCACCCATTCAAAATTCGTTTTATATTTTTCAAATAGAAATTCGATAATTTTCGTTTTTAACTCTATATCATTTGTATCAATATCATAAGCGATACAATGAAGCTTACCTTGCCATTCTTGAAGTGAAATAGATCCAACTGGGGTTGCCAATATATACCAGTTTGATTCTTTGATGAAATTCACGTTTGGAGTATGTTTTTCTAAATCGAATTTAGTCTGAATAGTTGAAAAATCTGAGCCAATTTCAATTATAAATGATTCTAATACTTTATCCTGATTCACCATATTATTCTCTGCATGCAATAAACTATTCGTAAAAAGTGAAATGAAAGCAATCAATATCAAAAGAGCTTTGGACATAAGTAATTCTAAATTTAAGTTTTCATAAAATGAATATAATGCATACTATACAACACCTATACTTTTAAATTAAATAATATCAGCATCTTATAATCCATAAAAAACCGCCCTTACAGGCGGTTTTTATTCCAGTGAAAATTACTTCGCATCAAAACGGCATATATCCATTCCATAATTTAAGAAGCAATAAACATTGAGGCTTCAATCATTACGAACGATTTTTTTCATTCAAATCTTTGGGTGGCATCGGGCAACCATTTGCGTCTTTAGGAGGCTGTGGATGATCTTTCCCCTGTGCGTCTTTAGGAGGTCGTGGTCTATCTTTATTATCCATATCTTTTGGTGGTGGAAGACAATCTTGCGTTTGATTTGAAGCAGGCTGTTTTTGTATTTGCGTATTTTGTGAGCTTGCGGCTAAGGCTGTGCCAGCAAGAGCAAGTGTCCCCAAACCTAGAATTAGACCCGTTAATACTTTTTTCATTGTGATGTACCTCTATGCTATAAATTATTATTCCAATGCTATAAATCAATTATGGATATTTAATGGATTTATATATTTGGGCAAACATTTCTATTCTCATTTTTGGTTAATTTATTATAAAAATTCAAATATAAAAAAACCGCTCTTTTGAGCGGTCTTTTGTTCTTGTGAAACCTACTTCACATCAAAACGGTCTGCATTCATTACTTTCACCCAAGCGGCAACAAAGTCTTTTACAAACTTCTCTTTGTTATCATCTTGCGCATAAACTTCCGCATATGAACGTAAAATCGAGTTCGAACCAAAGACTAAGTCTACACGTGTTGCCGTCCATTTGGTTGCCCCTGTCGCACGCTCCACGATTTCATAACGGTTTTTACCCACAGGTTTCCAGTTGTATTTCATGTCGGTTAAGTTCACAAAGAAATCATTACTCAGTACCCCTACGCGATCTGTCAACACACCTTCTGGTGTACCTGCATAGTTCGTACCAAGTACACGCATACCACCAACCAATACCGCCATTTCAGGTGCAGTCAAACCGAGTAATTGTGCACGGTCTAACAGCATTTCTTCAGGTTGTACGCTGTAATCTTCTTTGACCCAGTTACGGAAACCATCATGCTTAGGCAATAAGTCTTCAAAAGAATACACATCAGTTTGCTCTTGAGTCGCATCGCCTCGTCCTGCGAGGAACGGAACTTTGATATTCACACCCGCAGCGTGTGCCGCTTTTTCAACGGCTGCTGTGCCACCCAGTACAATTAAATCCGCAATACTGACTTTTTTCGCAAGACCTGCCTGAATTTCTTTAAGTTTCGCCAAAACTTTGGCTAAACGCTCAGGCTCATTGCCCACCCAGTCTTTTTGTGGTGCAAGACGGATACGGGCGCCATTGGCACCACCACGGTAGTCTGAACCACGGAAAGTACGCGCACTGTCCCAAGCAGTATTGATCAATTCAACCGAAGTTAAACCGCTATTTAGCAACTTCACTTTTAAATCTTCAATTTCAGCTTCAGACAAAACATAATCGACCGATGGAATTGGGTCTTGCCAAATAAGGTCTTCGCTCGGAACATCTGCACCTAAGTAGCGAGATTTTGGTCCCATGTCACGGTGCGTCAGCTTGTACCAAGCACGTGCAAACACTTCGGACAAGTAAGCAGGGTCTTT
Organism: Acinetobacter halobius; assembly: GCF_044130335.1. Classification (NCBI taxonomy): domain Bacteria; kingdom Pseudomonadati; phylum Pseudomonadota; class Gammaproteobacteria; order Moraxellales; family Moraxellaceae; genus Acinetobacter; species Acinetobacter halobius. The sequence goes on along the minus strand of NZ_JBIQOD010000005.1, from coordinate 149,176 downwards.
GTAAAAACGCTCTGAGATTTTGCGGTATTCAGGGTCTATTTTTAATGCCATATCAGCATCAGTCATCATTGGGTTACGGCGTACATTTGGGTTATGCGCATCAACAGGTTTGTCTTCCTCTTTGATGTTAATCGGCTCCCATTGTTTCGCACCCGCAGGACTGGTGGTTTTTTCCCATTCATAAGTAAACAGCAGATAGAAAAATTCGTTATCCCATTTGGTTGGGTGAGTCGTCCAAGCCCCTTCTAATCCACTGACCATGGTGTTCGCACCATTGCCTGTGCCTTCGGAGTTATGCCAACCAAGACCTTGAAACTCCACGTCAGCGCTTTCGACATCTGCCCCTAAGTTTTCAGCTTTACCATTCCCGTGGGCTTTCCCTACGGTATGACCACCCGCAGTCAATGCCACGGTTTCTTCATCATCCATTCCCATACGGTCAAAAGTGACACGCATGTCTTGTGCAGTCCGTAATGGATCTTGAACACCATCAACCCCTTCTGGATTGACGTAGATCAAACCCATTTGTACCGCAGCCAATGGATTTTCCAGCGATTTTCGGTCTTGGTCATTGGCATAGCGGTTTGCCGTTGGTGCCAGCCATTGACGCTCTTCGCCCCAGTAAATATCTTTTTCGGGTGCCCAAATATCTAGACGACCACCACCGAAACCAAAGGTTTTTAGACCCGCTTCTTCATAAGCTACAGTCCCTGCAAGAACAATTAAATCGCCCCATGAAATTTTATTGCCATATTTACGTTTGACTGGCCAAAGCAGGCGACGGCCTTTATCGGTGTTGACGTTATCAGGCCAACTGTTGAGGGGGGCAAAACGTTGGTTACCAGTGTTGGCACCGCCACGTCCATCTTGTTTACGGTAGGAACCCGCCAAGTGCCATGCGGTACGGACAAACATCCCAATGTAGCTACCATAGTCAGATGGCCACCATTCTTGACTGCTGTTGATGAGTTCACGTAGGTCTTGTTTCACCGCTTCTAGATCTAATGATTTGAATGCAGTTGCATAGTCAAAATCAGGATCCATCGGGTTGGTTTTTTTATCGTGTTGCGACAGGATGTCTAGATTGAGCGCATTGGGCCACCAATCAGAATTATTGGTGCTGGCTAAACTCGTTTGTCCACCGTCTTTCTGGTGAAATGGACAACCTGATGCTTGCATATTCTGTGTCATGTCGAGCTCCAAATTTGATCATCAAATTATGATTATCATGAACCGTTTAAAGTATTTATTACTTTTCTAACATAGCCCTTTTTTATGACAATCTAAAGCGAGTTTTACGAATAAAAACAATCGGATTATTCCATGTAAATATTTAAGAAAGAAAGATTTTTAACTTTTCAACAAGATAGAAGTCGACGAAAAAACAACAGCAAGAAAAGCCTTTAATGCGGAGTTAATGGGCATTTTCAATTGAGTTTATCGTTTAAAAATTAGACGATTCCTACCAGCAATCAGTGCAGCTCAGGTTGAGTAAAAATCAAACAATAAAAAAGGCATACTTTCGGTTTTTAGATTTTTTTTGAAAGATATTTTAGTGATGTCGTTATGGTCTCGGTGATGACTGTATTTTGCCAGCCATCACCTAATCTTTACATAAAGTGCCCATTACACGCTTAAGCGTCGACCTTCTCTTAAGCAAACAAACGGATTCATCAGCTTCGAACTATTTTTCATCGCCACTTTCAAATCCATCTCAGGTTGCTCACGACTTTCATCAGTCAGCTGAAAGGTGCGATAGTGAATGGCCATCGAGCATTTAGCATGCAGGTCTTTATGTGCTTGAAAGGCATCTTGTGGATTCATATGCATATAGCGCATGAGCTCACGCGGTTCATACGCCCCGATAGGCAGTAGTGCAATTCGCGGTGCGCCAAAACGCTGATGCAGCTCTTTAAAGTGCGGCGAATAACCTGTATCCCCCGCAAAATAAGCATAGTCAGCGCCACAGTGAATAGTAAACCCGCCCCATAACGCACGGTTTTGATCGCGTAGTCCACGTCCAGAACCATGCTGTGCTGGGGTATAGACCAGTTTCAAATCATGCAAGCGTGCTGACTGCCACCAATCCATTTCCAACACTTGTAAATGCTTGGGTAAATACCATCCATTGCCCAAACCCGTATAAATGGGCATGGCGAAACGCTCATACAACCAGTTCAGACTGGCTATATCCATATGATCATAGTGATTGTGGCTCAAAAGCACCGCATGGATGGTCGGCAAATTTTCTAGGGCAATCCCCGCAGGCATGACACGGCGTGGCCCTCGCCCTTGCTTCGGACTGACATGTTCCGCCCAGACAGGATCGGTCAATAAATTATAAGGGCCAATCTGGAGCAATACCGTGGCATGCCCCACAAACCAAACTTGCCAATCATTTAAATCGGCATGAGGACGGTCTTGCGGTAGACTTTTTTTATCGGCATGAAAATGCGCATATTCTTGTGCTAAATCGACATTCCATGTCGAAGACTTACGCTTCACCAACCATTTCAGTAAATCGCCACGACTACGCCCTTCGGGTCGACGAACCGAATTGAAAAAGCGTGTCCCGTTATAATGGTCGGAGTGTAGAAACTGAAATTCAGGTTGTCGCCACGTATGGGACATCGTATTTTCAGTCAGAATTTGATAATGGAGTTCAGTTGATTTTGGCTTCATTTAACGTCGTTATCTTTATTGCAATACACCAGTAACAGGACCAGTTTTGAAAACTGACCTCTACCTTAACCTATTCCAAGCGTCCTTGCATTCGCTCTAACCACACTTTTTTTGATTGTGGCTTAACAAAGAGTGCCACAATTTCAGGATGATTTTGTTTAATTTTTGCTTCAATTCGATTGACACAGGCTTCTATCTCATCGGTAGTCAGGTGATCTTCAAACTCCACGCTCAATGAGGCCAAAACCTGTTTGGCACCCATTTGTTCGGTCAACAAGCCGTTGGCTGACAGCACACCTTCATCATCTTGGGCAATTTTTAAGATGTTTTGCCGTACATGCAGGTCAGCGGTCTCACCGAGCAGCAAACCTTTAGTTTCTCGTGCCAGTAGAAAAGCAGATACCGCTAGAACCAGCCCAATCAGAATGGACGCCACGCCATCCAATTCAGGCAGATCTAAACGATGTGCCAAATAAATACCCAAAAAGGCAATCAACAGTCCAATCAATGCAGCAGAGTCTTCAAACAAAACGGTAAACGTGGTGGGATCTTTACTGCGTCGAAAAGCCTCAAAATAACCTTGCTGACCTTTCGCTTTACGAAACACTTTCAGGGCAACACACCATGACGCCCCCTCACTTACAAATGCAAAACCAAGTACAACATAATTGATGATCGGATTTAAAATCGGTTCAGGGTGTAAAATGTGCATGATCCCATTATACATAGAGACCAATGCCCCTAAGGCAAACACCATAAGAGATACAATGAAGGCCCAAAAATACAGCTCTCGCCCATAGCCAAAAGGATGATTAAAATTGGCAGGTTTATTCGACTTTTTTAGCCCATATAACAATAAAATTTCGTTTAAGGTATCTACAACAGAGTGAATCGCTTCACTCAACATGGCAGAACTATTGGTCAGATAAGCTGCTATAAACTTCACCAAGGCAATCGCTAAATTACCTATGAGTGCGGCATAAACCACCAGTTTATTTGAATCTGCCATATCGACTTTTAGCCCAAGCTGTATTCTATTTATGTTTTTATCATATCGAAATTTAGTGGCGCATAGCGCAGGTTTTTGTAGTTCATAAATAATAAACAGACCTAAGCAAACCTTGGTCTGTTTAAATACACCCATTTAAGTGCAAAGCTTTAAATCTCAGGCAATTTTACGTAAATCCTGCAACACGTCTAAATGTTTTTCTGCATCAAAGATGACTTGTTTGCCAATCATTTTTTTCAAATGTCGCATGTCTTTGGCTGCATTCACTGTAATTCCCCCCACGATAACACCATCGGTCACTCCAAACAGAACAAACGAAGAGGCTGCACGGAGTTCAGGTCGAATTTCGCCACGAACAATCCACTCTGCTGCGGCCATATCACCAACAAACTGATAGTTAATATCGAGCTGATCCGTCCAAAACCATGCAGAATTTGCTTTTGGATGCTCTACACTCATCACGTGACGGGCAAAAATTCCAGCCTGTAAATTGGCATTTTCCCATGTTTCCACACGACGGTACTGACCATCAGCACGAAATTGGGTCGCGACATCACCCGCAGCATAAATATCTGGATGTGAAGTTTGGCAGTGTTCATTCACTTGAATGGCACTATCAACCGCTAAACCAGCATCGACTGCCAGTTGTGCATTCGGGACAATCCCAATACCATAAATCACGGCATCTGCACGTAACTGTTCCCCTGTTGCAAGAGTGATTACCACGGTTTCACCATCTAAATGACAGTGATTAATGGTGCTATTCAAGCGCACATCGACACCCGCAAGACGTTGTTGCGCCAATAAAAACTCACTCAAAATCTGCGGGGATGAACGCCCCATCACCATCGGCCCCATTTCAATCACCGTCACTTGACAGTCTCTAAAGCGCGCAGAGGAAGCCAGTTCTAATCCAATGACCCCTCCACCAATCAAGACAATTCGCTGTCCAGCTTGTAGCACAGGCACCAGTGCTTGAGAGTCTTCCAAATTACGTAAGGTATAAATGCGTTGACCTAAAGCATCGAAATTCGGCAAGCGACGTGCTGCACCGCCAGTCGCAAGCAACAGTTTGTCATAAGCAATCACATCACCCTTTTGCAATTCAACAGTTTTTTCCTCAGGGTTGATTTTCACCACGCCATTACCAAGGATATGCGTGACACCTAAAGTCGCCAATTTCTCTTCTGATAAAATCTCAACCTTGGTTTCTTCGGGCTTTAAAATCACATCTTTGGATAAAGGTGGACGTTCATAAGGCAAATGAACTTCATCCCCAATCAGGATAATATTGCCCTCATACTTGTTACCGCGGAGTTCTAAAATCGCACTCGCACCTGCTTGGCCTGCACCAACAATGACGATGGTTTCAATGTTACTCATTTAGTTCACCTTTTAACTCTGCCGAGACAATGCCAAAGCCTGCAATCCACTCACTGATATCTTCATAGCAATGTGTGGTCATGTCATATTCGCCAAGTTCATGTAATGCAGCAAATGCCGCCATCCAAGAACGGACTTCCTGACCACCCCGCCCACCATCACGGCGAATATCGGCTTCAGTCATCGCTTCAATTGTGGCGAAGTCTGCTTTGGCCAATATTTCAAGCAATGCACGATCCCATTCTGGATTGAGTGGCACGGCAACAGATTGATCACCTGCTGCCAGTTTCTGCCCCACGGCAATAATTTTGGCTTGACGATGATTCCGTGATTCTTCACTCGGATTACGTCCACAAATCAAAAACTCTTCCACTTCTGGCGGTACAGCACCCATTTGTGGTGTCGGAGGATCATGTGAAAGTCCACCTGTTCCTAAAATTAAAACCCTTTCATTTTCAAGACTTAAAGACTGAATAAATTGTCCAACAGCACGCCCCAAAGCAATGGTTCGCTTGGTGGTTGGCATCGGTGCTGCTGCACCATTGACAAAAATAGGAATGGTTGGATAACGGTCTAGCTGTCCACCACACAGAAAATGTAAAGGCTGCGTCACGCCGTGATCGGCTTGCATTCGGTAGGAATAGGCAACATCCACACCTTCATCGAGTACACGACGCACCAAAGCAATCGCAGTATCTTCAGGCACATTGATTTTGTCGTTATCTTTACCGTAGTCCCAATCACCTGCCGCAGTTGCACGAATACCCACACAAAAACTTGGCATCAAATCATAGAAAAAGCCATTAAAATGGTCTGGGCCAAAAGTAATGATGAGGGTTGGATCATACCCTTTGACTTCTGCCGCAAGCTGGGCAAAAGTCTCACGTACAATCTGTTCTTTACGCTGTTCTTGCGGTGAAGCAAATTCCATTAAGGGACTGTGCGATGCACAAATGAGTTTAACGGCCATGTGTGACTCCAAAATAGAAACCGTCGCTTAATGACTGTGTTTCCTTAATATATGCAAAGATCTCAATATAAAGACTGGGCCAAAATTAAGCGCTGAAATGATGAAGCGGAGTCTTTCCAATAAAGCATAAACTTCCAGACTAACCTTCGGTTCGACCTACTTTTCTTTTGGGAAAAGTAGGCAAAACCATTGTCATTCGCAAAACTCGGCAACAACCATCACGACATTGACAGGTCGCAGAAACATTTCGTTTTAGCTTTAGTCCTGCCTCAAACAATTGCGAATGACTTTTCCGCGTACCCAAAATTTTTGAAATACTCATCAAACCTAATTGAGTTTAGATTTGAGATTTCTTTACGTTTAAAAGCGCTGAAGATCCCTAGATGATGAGCAGTTCAGTGAATCAATCACTCATCAAAGAACCCTGCACGGGGTTGGCGTAAACCACGGATGCCTAAACCGCATTCAGCATTGATCAAAACACCCGTCAGTGGACGGTTGTTCTGACGCGATGCCAATAGAACGTATGAACCTGTCATCTCTTCAGGTTCAGGCAAGAAATTTAATGGCATACCACGAGCAATCTTTTCAGGATCACGTGCATCGAGTAGCCCCAAATTTTCTTGACCCAAAGATGCTGCTCCTTTGATATTGACATTCATACCTGACGGCGCCACCGCATTCACTCGTACTTTAGGCGCAAGTTCATAGGCCAATTCTTTCATCACACCCACGCCTGCATGCTTAGAAGCTGTATATACAGGGCCTCCGCCTGCCGAGTACAAGGCTGAATTAGACAAAGTAAATATGATCGACCCTTCAGAAGCTATCAATGCCTCCAGTGCGGCTTTTGCCCCCAAGATGAGCGATTTGGTATTAATGCCCATAATTTCATCAAAGGCTTTATCTAACTGTTCACCCGAAGTATTGACGATATCGGCATAATGATCCCAAATCCCAGCATTACCGACAAAACAGTCCAGTTTGCCAAAACGCTCAAGCGTGGCATTCACGGCACGGACATTGTCTTCATAGCAAGCCACATCACCCGCAATGGCAAGAATGCGATCACCGAAATGTGCCTGTAATGCCTCCACTTTCGCTTGTGAGCGCTGTAGCACAGCCACTTGTGCACCTTCTGCTAAAAAGCGCTCGACCAATGCCCAGCCCAGACCAGAACCGCCCCCCGTAATCAGGGCAACTTCACCTTGTAACCAGCCCATGCTTATGCTCCCGCCATCTCGACAAACAATTGTCCATCTTCCACAATCACAGGAAAGGTTTGAATAGGATCAGTTGCAGGCAGGCATAAAGCCTGACCTGTTTTTAGGCAGAAACGAGCAGAATGTAATGGACATTCCACTGTGCCGTCCTCTTCCAAATAACCTTCGGACATGGAAGCATTGCCATGTGAACAGCGGTCATTCATAGCAAAGAATTCACCACCATTGTTGAAAACAGCCAGTGCCTCAATCCCATTCACACCGCAGTCCACTTTCAATGCTTCGCCTTCATCTAATTCACCGACTTGGCACACAAAAATCTTATTCATTAGAAGAACACACTCAGGTTATGGGAGTTGTAAGTCACTTGGTCTAGGGTGATTTTACGATTGAAAATCTGGAAACCTTGCTTGGTATCCACTTTACGAAGTTTGTCATGACGCTTCCCGCAGTAGAGGGTGACATCTTTTTCTTTCTGAGTACGGTAGAGTAAATACGTCACGTAAACATCATACTCACCGTCGACTTCAGTCGCTTCAACGATCACATTGGACACCATGTGTGTGGTACGAGACGGTGGCTCTTCAGCCCATGCCATCCCTGTTTCCAAACGCGCGACACGACGTTCTAACAAATCTTTAGAGTCGTTAAACACCCACGTGGTTGGCGGCTCAACCGAACGACGACGGTCACGGGTTTGCGCATTCGGTGTCGTGCGTAAGGTATAGGCAATATCATCTGCCAAGACATCCAACCACTCACGGAATTTCCAGTCGTCGAGCAATTTTGCTTCACGGTAAAGGAACTGACTGATCTGATGTTGAAGTTCTAAATTGATCTGACTCATTTCATCAACTCCTTCTCATAGTCTTCCGCGGCTTTTTCGACTTCTTCCCATGTTTCATGAATCAGTAAATCTGCCCAACGGCGGTATAAGCCACGTGCTGCGGTTTCGGAGAAAATATAGTTGGTAATGCCTGGAATGCCATCTTCACGAACTTTCTCATTGCCCAAGCCCATTTCCATAATCAACGGGTTGTTACGTGCTTTATAGCCACGAAGTACTTTTTGGATTTCAATCCAGTTTTCCGAGTCATCTTGCTCAAGGAAACCCGCAGGTCCAAAAGCACGCGTTGCAGAACGTTCAAAGGCTTCTTTCACTTCTTGAGAGGCTTCGGCATCGGCAATACAGAATGCCCAGACTTCAGTTTTGTTTGGACCGCGCGGATGCCAGACTCGAAGCGTTGCCGTTCCATTTAACCACGACATGGTCGGGAACATGGTGTTATGCCCCGCAAGACGTAATGCACGTACTTCACCCAAACGCTCTTTAACTTCCTCAAAGGTTTCACGGAAGTAGTTGGCTACTTCACCATCCACCCAGACGTTGGCATCGGGTTTTTCGGTAAAGAAGAAGCCTGAGCCATGACCACGTGAACCATACTGAATGGCATCTTTGGCAGTTTCCCAAACTGGACGCGCGGTTTGTGCTGCACCGAGTTTTTTAGAAGAGTCGTCATCGGGTTTAGCGCCCAAAACTTGAATCGCAGAGGCATGGGAGAACAAGGCATGGTACTGATCTGAGGCAAACTGTTCTGCCGCAAATTTCCAGTTACACTCGATTTCCCACTTGTGTACCCCACCAATAATTTCAGTCCCACCTGAACGACGATCGACCACGCCATCTAAATACCAAGCGATATCCCCCATATATTCAATCAGGTCTGGAGTCGATTCATCCCAGCAGCCAAAAATCAGCCCCTTATAAGACTCTACGCGGTTGACTTGAACCAAGCCCCACTGTTCTTTGCAGGCACCTTGTGGGAAAGCACGATCTTCAAGTGGAATATCTTTCAGTGAGCCATCTACCCCATAAGACCAGCCATGATATGGACAGGTAAAAGCGCGAGTATTACCACAGTCTGCAAAGCTGACCCGCATAGAACGATGTCGACACTGGTTTAGAAATGCTTTAATTGAGCCATCTTTTTGACGTGCCACAATAATTGGGTCTTCACCCATGTAAGTATTGAAAAAATCACCTGATTTTGGAATTTGGCTTTCATGACAGAGAAATAGCCATGTACGCCCAAACACGCGTTCCAGTTCTAATTCGTATAAATCTGGGTCTGTATAGATGGATGGCGAGATACGTCCATTTTGTGCATCGACCAAAGCGTCGATTTCACGCACATCAATTTTTCCACTCATGAAAAGCTCTCCTGCGACCAATACACGGCACAACGTAAATAGACTCAACTTTTGAGGCATCATGATTTTTTAGACAGCTTTAGTGAAATATTTTTTTTGTTTTAATTAATATGTTTTAGCAATTATTAGAAAAGTTATTTCTTATATTAAAATCTCCGCATTCATCTCAAGACCATTTATTTTATAAATACTTGAATCATCTTCACGGCATAGTTGTTTATAGATTATACTTTATTGTAGTCGTGGTAAGACATTTTTTGGATTACTCAGTGGGTTATTTATATGGAACTTAGACACCTTCGCTATTTCATCACCGTTGCTGAAGAACTGAACTTCAGTAAGGCGGCATTGAAACTTTATACCGCTCAACCTTCACTCAGTCAGCAAATCAAAGACCTCGAAGAAGATGTCGGCGTACAGTTGCTGTATCGAACCAAGCGAAAAGTTGAACTCACGGAAGAAGGTGCTGTTTTTCTAGAACAGGCACGCTTGACTCTAGCTCAAGCGGACAAAGCGGTCGCTATGGCACGTCAAGTGTCACAAGCCAAACAGCAAATGCTGCGCATAGGTTTCGTGCCAGTTGCGGAAATGAAAATATTCCCTTATGTGCTGCCCAATTTACGGGTACAAAACCCAGACTTAAAAATTGAGTTACTCAGTATGAACAATACTGAGCAGATGCGTTTGTTGAAAAAAGGGGAGCTGGACATTACCTTTACCCGACATAACTTTCATAATGATGAACTTGAGAGCCAATTTGTTCTACGTGAGCCACTCATCTTCCTGCTTCCTAAAGATCACCCTTTAGCAAAATATGAGCGCATTCCTGTTAAGGCTTTAAATGGTATTGATTTTATCATTCCCGCAGCCGAACAGTCACAGACCCTGCACCAAACTATTTTAGAATTTGCCAAAAATAATAGTATTGAATTCAATATTGTTCAAAAGGCCGATAATATTCTATTTAATATCAACTCAATTGGGATGGGTCTCGGTTGCACTATTTTACCTGGCTATGTTGCACCCTTAACCATGAGCAATACCGTGATTCGTCCGCTTGAGGTTGAACTCCCTTACTTAGATTTATATGTAAGCTATCGTAAAAACACCACATCACTGGCCGTAAATAAATTTCTAGAATTGCTGACTCGGGTGTTTTATTTGAACATTAACCGTGAATAAATCCCCAATGAGTTCAAATTAATCCTCAAATACGAGACACCACTATTTTCTGAATAAATGGCGGTGTACCTTTTTCATGAAAAAGTACCCTGAACTACAAGCGTATCTAGAGTATTTCAGTTTTAAACCAGACTTATCAGCTCTCGACTTTTGTTGCCTCTACTTTTTAAAGGAAGATTAACGAATAAAAATCAGAATTTTTGTCAGGTTTTACCTACAACTTAAGTCTAAACATAAGCATATACTGAGCTAGCTATTACGATTTTAGCTGCGCTAAAAAATAAAATAGAAAAGGAGAAAATCATGCCGATGCCCACTTTACAGCGTTTAAAAACGGCCATGCAGTTTCGCCCCTTCTTTTTTATTAGTTTTTTGGTTACGGCTATTTTTTATGCTCTGCTCAATACCCTGACTGACTGGTCTTGGTCTACCAATTTATTGATCAGTTGGAACATTGCCGTCTCAAGTTATTTGCTCAAAACCATGACAACGCTTTGGTCTGTTGACCATCGACACATTCTTCAACATGCACAGCAACAAGACGCCAGTAAATGGATTATTCTACTGTTGGTGATCATGACATTAGTTATGTGTTTGATTGCAATTGTGTTGGAGTTAACTCATCTTCCCAATGACCCAGCTATCAAATATGGTCACTTGGCTCTGTCCTTACTGACCATTATAAGTGCATGGCTCTTTATACATACTGTGTTTGCCATTCATTATGCGCATGACTATTATCTCGCTCTTGCGGATCAACAAGATGCTGGCTTGGACTTTCCAAAAACAGCACAGCCGACTTATCCTGACTTCTTATACTTTAGTTATGTGATTGGCACTTCAGCGCAAACTGCGGACGTTTCGATTACTTCCCGCTCCATGCGTATTCTCAATATTCTGCACATTATTTTGGCCTATGGTTTTAACACCTCGATTTTGGCCATTAGCATCAATGTAGCGGCAGGCTTTATTACACTCTAAGTTTAATGCTTCTTCTTTGAAATTTCGGACATAAAAAAAGGATGGTTCAACCATCCTTTTTCAATTCAATCGCTTATTTCACACCACGTGCACTTAAATAATCTTTAATCACCGTATTAAATTCTTCAGCTTTTTCCACCTGTGACCAATGTCCACACTGACTGAAAATGTGGGCATCCGCAAATGGAACCGTATTTAAAATATCCCATGTACGAGATACAGGAATCACCACATCCTGGACACCATGAATCAGCAATACAGGCACTTGGATGTCCTTCATTTTTTCAAAATCGAGTGGGAACTCAAAACGATCACGGTCACGTGCGCCTACCACATCCATTAAACGGTCTGAGGCATAGTCATTCTTGGCTGCTTCATAACGAACTTTGACCAACTCATCGGTAATTAAGCGCTTATCCACCACAAACATCGACAAAGTATTTTTGATGCCTTCTTCGGTCAAAACAGGATTAGCATGGGCTTTCAGTGCAGCAGTTTGTTTGGCTCCGCCTGTCCCCATCGACACAATACCCAAGACACGTTCTGGATAATCGAGCACCATTTGAAAAGCTAACCACCCACCCAGTGAATTGCCCACCAACCAAGTTTTTTCAATGCCTAAAGCATCCAGTGTACGCACCGCATGATCGACCCATGCGCGAATGCCATAAGCCGTACCATCAGCCACCACTGTTTGACCATAGCCAATTGAGTCAATAGCAATACAACGGGCTTGCTCCGCAATCTGTGGTAAATTTAACCACCAGTTCGCTGCTGCCGAAACACCTGTTCCAGAGCCGTGTAAAAATAAAATTGGTGTACCCTCACCCACTTCATGATAATGGGTTAACTCACCTTCCGCTGTTTCAATCCATTTATCTTCCAAGCCAAAGAATGGGTCGGTGGTGTAATTGGGGATTTGGACCGTGCTCATACTTACTCCTCGTACAGCCTAAGACCCGTCTGATGTTCTGTGTTCAGGACAGGTCAATTCATTCATTTCGACAGTTTTACTGTTCCATCTTACCTGTTCAAAACGACTCCACTGATACTTGTTTTCGATCAGACACTACAAAAAAACGATTATTTAAATAAATGTTTTACAACAATATTTTTATTAAAATCAGAAAATCTGTTTATTATTTGAAGGTGATTCAACAAAGAGCGACTTGTGCCCAAATCGCCCGCTTTCAGTTCAATACTTAAAATTTATAGCTATAGGTCGTAGCAACACGATATTCTTTTAAATCGCTTTTCCAATCATAGTCTGTGTCAATATACATGGCTTGAATCCCTAGACCTTTGAATTTGCCTTCAGGTACGGTGTAATTCACAATCAGATTCAATTCTTGTTCGTCCTGATCGGTTTTACCGCCTGCTGTCGCATCAAAACCAGCAAAATAAATTGCATTGGCATTCAAACCTTTTAACCCCAATTCAGCAAAGTCATAGCCATAAGAGATATTCCATGATTTCTCTTTGGCATTGGTAAAGGTTGCCACGGACCAATTCACCAGATATGGCTGTGGTACCCATCCTGCCAAGGTTGGGAAGCTGTTATCGCCAAACATTTGTTGATAGCCCAAACCTACACTGTGTGACCCATGACTGAATTTAGCGCCCATCGACAAGGCTTGGTTGTCAATTTCGCCATACAACTTATCACCTGACTCAGAATTATCAAAATAACGAACATGGCTGGTCAGCTTCGTATTTGTCCCCAGCGTGGTGTTATAACTGATTCCTGCATAATGCTGTTGATAAATGTCTTTGACATCGGCATACCAATAGCTTGCTCCAAACTCTGGATTAAACTGATGATCAATCCCCGCGATGTACATGCCATCCGCTGTTTTAGCTGTATTTGGGTTATTGTTCGGAAATAAACTTAAGTCCTGAAACTGATTGTCATAACGTGCATTAATCCCATCAATATACGCCAAACTCAGTTTGGTATCTTTCAGCTCTTTAGACTCTAACCATGCCCCGCTATACGTGGTCAATAACTGACGCGATGGATCAAATACTAAAACTGGAGAAACAGGCAATAACTCACCCACTTTCAATTCTGTTTGCGACACTCTGGCTTTTAAAGTCGCACCGACTTTGCCGAAATTGCTGGCTTGTTCCTGTCCATTATGTGGAAGTACCCAATCGGCATTTTTGTCACGGCCATTTAGACGAAATGCATGTTGCACCAAAAGATCGGCACCCAATTGTAAGCCACCTAATTCGGCATATCCTGATTTGGCATCTAAGCTGATGGCCTGCGACCAACTGCCCCAATTGTTTTGTGGTACAGTTTCATACTGACGGTCTAAGTAAAAATTTCTGAATTTTAACTGGACTTGGCTATCGTCGATAAATTCTGCATTCGTTGCAGTTGTACCTAATGCTGTAATTGCAACACAGATGGCTGTCCATAAAGTTTGACGACGCATGATATTCATTCCAATGATCACATTAAACTATGACACCATCATGCGGAACTCATCGAAGAGAAAAAATCCGACCACAGTCTTAAGAAAATGCCACATCACCGACTATAAATACCAAGCTGGACACCGCTCTTTTTTCATTTAGATAAAATTACAATAACTCACTTTTAACCCAATTTCGCAAGCTATGATGAAAGATGGAGCCTCTCCAACCTTTCTCGTTTTAAACCACTTTCTTTTCTAAATAGTTTGAATAATTTAAGTGTTTTTTTGTTTAAGTTTTTCGAGTCAGTTTTTTTATTTCAGCGTAACGTTATAAGAAAAAGCGCTCATATCACAGAAATTTTCTATATGTGCATGATGAAGTTGAATAACGTTAAAATTTTATGCATGTGTATTCAAGATTGATCATCCGCAAAACCTGTTCACTGGGTGCACTTAAATACTACGATTGCAAAAATAGCCTATTTCAAATATCACGCAGGTTGCTGATGAGGTTTCGCGGCTCGAATAATTTCTAAATTTAAAAAACAAAAAAAGCCCCCTCTAAGGACTAATACCAGTCAGTTACGCATTTTTAATCCTCCCCAACCCTCCTTTTTCAAAGGAGGGAGCGTTTCGGAATTCAATACGGTATGAATTCAAGGCGTTCCCCTCTTTCCAAAGAGGGGTTAGGGGAGATTCATCAATCAGCAATAATGAAATTACGCTTAACTGATCAGCATTACCCCGAAGAACGCTTGCTTAATACTGAATGATTAACTTAAACCAAAGCAGCCTTCGCTTTCGACATGGTCAAAGCCAAATCTTCAATCATGTCTTCCTGACCACCGACCGTACCACGACGGCCTAATTCCAATAAAATCTCACGCGCTGACACACCATATTTGGCTTCTGCACGCTTTGCAAAGAGTAAGAACGATGAATACACCCCTGCATAACCCAAAGTCGCCGCATCACGGTCCGCTCGAATTGGGTTCAACATCATTGGAATCACCAAATCCTCTGCCACATCCTGTACTTTAAACAGATCCACGCCTGTTTCTAGTCCCATACGGTTTGCCACCGCAATGAACAATTCTAATGGAGTATTACCTGCACCAGCACCTAAACCCGCAGACGCCAAGTCGACACGAATAGCCCCAGCATCAACTGCAGCAACCGTATTTGCCACCCCCATACCCAAGTTATGATGCCCGTGGAAACCCAGTTCAATACTGCTGTCCAGTTCTTGACGCAGTAAACCGACACGGTCTGTGACATCTTGTGGCAGCATATAACCTGCTGAATCAGTCACATAAATACAGTTCGCGCCATAAGACACCATCTTTTTCGCTTCTTCAAGCAATTGAGCAGGCGATGCCATGTGTGCCAACATCAAGAAACCCACAGTATCCATACCCAACTGACGTGCCGCAGTAATATGCTGCTCTGAACAATCGGCTTCGGTACAATGGGTTGCTACACGAATGGTAGAAACACCAATTTCATGCGCCATTTTTAAATGATCGACTGTACCAATGCCGGGTAACAGCAAGGCTGACACTTTGGCATTTTTCATACGCGGAACAACAGCAGATAAGTATTCTTCATCCGTTGCCGCAGCGAAACCGTAGTTCACTGATGAACCGCCTAAGCCATCGCCATGCGTCACTTCAATTAGCGGTACACCTGCATCATCCAATGCAGTGGAAATTGCAATCATTTGCTCAACAGTGGTTTGATGGCGCTGTGGATGCATACCATCACGCAAAGTCATATCATGCACAATAATCTTAGACATGGGTTGCTCCTTATACTTCAGCCGTAGCCAATAAACGTTCCGCAAACATTTCCGCAGTGCGCGCAGCTGCCGCAGTCATAATGTCCAAATTCCCTGCGTACTTTGGCAAGAAATCACCCAAGCCTTCCACTTCAAGGTATATCGACACGCGGTTGCCATCAAATACTGGGCCATTCACCAGTTTATAACCAGGTACATATTTTTGTACTTCGGTAATCATGGCCTGAACCGATGCCGTAATGGCCACTTGATCGGGTTCCCCTTCGACCAAGCAATGCACCGTATCACGCATCATCAGTGGTGGCTCGGCTGGGTTAATAATGATGATGGCTTTACCTTGTTTTGCACCGCCGACTTTTTCAATCGCGCCAGCCGTGGTACGGGTAAATTCATCAATGTTTTTACGTGTACCCGGGCCAACCGACTTGGTCGAAACGGTCGCAATAATTTCCCCATAACTCACCGCTTGTACGCGAGAAATGGCAGCCACCATAGGAATGGTCGCTTGTCCACCACAGGTCACCATGTTCACATTCGGCAACTCACCTGCATCCAAGAGTTCTTGAAGGTTGACAGGTGGCACACAAAACGGACCAATCGCAGCAGGTGTCAGGTCAATCATCTGCACACCTAATTCGTTCAACTTACGGCTATTTTCCGCATGCACATAAGCCGAGGTCGCATCAAAGGCAATTTGAATTTCATCCGCAACTACATGTGGCAGTAATCCGTCTACACCTTCTGCTGTGGTTTTTAGACCCATATTCGCTGCGCGGGTTAAACCTTCTGAACTTGGGTCAATCCCGACCATCCATACTGGCTCAAGGAATTCGCTACGCTGCAACTTATACAATAAATCTGTTCCGATATTTCCCGGACCGATTAATGCACATTTAATCTTTTTCATGCATCTACTCTCTCAAAAATCCAATTTATTTCGCAGCAAACGCAGCGACTACTGAACCAAAGCCTTCAATTTCAACTTTAAATTCATCTCCTGCTTGGGCAATCACCATTGGCCCCAAAGCACCCGTTAAAATAATGTCACCAGCCAGCAATGGACGACCACGACGTACCATCTCATCGGCAAGCCAAACCGCAGCATTTAAAGGATTGGCTAAACAGGCTTTACCAATGCCTTGCGAAACTACCTCATCGCCACGGGTCATGGTCATTTTGCAGTTGACTAAGTCAAGCTGATCCAATTTCACGGGGCGTGAACCCAAAACAAATGCCGCAGAAGACGCATTGTCTGCCACGGTATCAATCAATGAAATTTTCCAGTTCTCAATGCGACTATCCACCACTTCAATTGCAGGCAAGGCATAGGCTGTGGCACTAATAATGTCTGCATAGCTATGTTTTTCTTGAGTTAAGTCTTTGTTAATCACTAACGCGATTTCTGCTTCTACTTTAGGCTGAATCAATAAACCTGCAGGAATGGCTTCACCATCGCCATAAGCCATATCGGCAAACAGCATGCCGAAATCGGGCTGATCAACCCCTAGTTGCGCCTGCACGACTTTAGAGGTCAAACCAATTTTACGTCCTACCAAGCGACGCCCTTCTTGTAAGGCACGTTGGGTATTCACTTCCTGAACCGCATACGCAATATCGACATCTGCCTGTTCCGCACCTAATTGCGGACGTATAGGTGCAATCGCAGTTTTTGATAATTCGGCATTGCGTAAAGCCTGCGCAACAGATTCAACAACAGCAGAATTCGACATCTAACTTTCCTTAAACTGCAAAATAGAGACAAAATACTGTTTTATCGAGCAAGGGAAAGACAGAGATGTTCAAAATGAAGCGAGCATATACTTGAAGAAGAACCTGATGGCTTATCCCTAAGACCACTCAAAACGAGTATGTTTTAGACCACTCAAGCATCGGAAAATTGCGGGTTTTACGCCAATACTTATTTTATTTTTTACAATAGTTAGAACCTATAAATCTTCTCTATTTTAGCCATCAAAATAAACAGCATAGAAAAATCAAAACGAAAAACGACAAAATCACCCATAATTTCGCTATGTATATTTCAATCAAATTTTTTCATCTACGACTAAAAAACGATACGTGAGAAACCTATTTGAAGAAATCTATAATTAGAAAAACCTCTTATCAAAGAGGTTTTTCTAGTTAAATGATTTTATGCTGCAAATAAAGCAGGATTGTTCTTGAAACTTTCACGTTGTTGAATAGCCAATACATAGCGCTCAATTGCTGGATGTGGCTTTAATAAATTCATTTTTAATTGCCACATGATCATTGCTCCTAAACTGATATCGGCTACCGTAAACTGCGAACCGCATAGATACGGGCTGGCTTGCTCCAAGCCTTGAATCAACGCTTGATACGTATCCTGATAATCGCCATACCCCATAAACATCTTCTGTTCTGGCGCAACTAGTACTTTTAAATGTTGATTGTCGGAGGCTGCTGCAAACGGGCCTGCACCAAAAAACAACCAACGATAATATAAACCTCTTTTCGGATCATCCAGTGCGGGAGCCAAACCTTTTTCAGAAAATTGATCTGCTAAATATGCACAAATGGCATCCAACTCGTAAATCACCACATCACCATCCACCAAAACAGGCACTTTACCAAAAGGGTTGAGTTTTAAAAATTCGGCTGATTTCATTTCTGCGCCATAGGTAACTTCTATACACTCGACCTCAATCCCCAAATCAAGAATAAGCCAGTCCACCACAACGCCACGAGATTGCGTATTGGTATATAAAGTTAAAGCCATTGTTCTATCCTCTGTGTTTATTGTTTTTTAGAATAGAACTGAGTTGTGTCAGTTTTTGTCAGCAGTGTTTGCCGATTGTCCTGAATTTGAAAATTCTTTTTGACACCATTGTTCAAATAAATGGCGTTTAAATTGGGGATAAATTTGCTCTGTGAATATGAGTGTTTGAATTCGATCTAAACGAAAGTTTCTAAAGTCTTCTCGCAATTCACACCATGCAGCCAACAACATTTTGTCGTTAAAATATCCCAATGCAAAAGGCCATAATTGCCTATGTGAAATCTGTTTATGCTCATCAACATAATCAATCTGAATTTTAGTCTGTAAGCGAATTGCAACACGAACTTGTCCCACAATGGTTTGATCAACCTCAATCCATGAATGAATTGATTTTAGATAAGTATCATTTAAAAATTCTTGTTTTCTTTGTGGCAATACTGCTTTTAATTTACTTAATACTGAATGTGAAGCCTGCTGTAATGCATGATCAGGGATGGATTTAGCCCATTGTAATGCCAGATACATCGCTTCAATTTCTGACTCATCTAAACTCATTGGCGGCAGGAGAAAGTTTTCTTTCAATTGAAATCCTAAACCTGCACTTCCCTCAATATTGACCCCTTGATCACGTAAACTTTCGATATCCCGATACACACTTCGCACACTGATTTGCAAGTGCTCAGCCAAACATTGGGCTGTAACAGGATAACGCTGTTCCCGCAGATGCTGTAACAAATGAAGTAATCGAATAGAACGACTCATAGCATATTTCTTGTTCTTCAAAATTAAGTTTAGGCATATATCCTTATACGCCTTGAAAAATGGTCAACTTTGCTTACGCCACATCGAAAGCCTTCAACTGCTGTCTTAAAAAATGATCCAAACTGGCTACATCATCTACAATCGTCAAAGGCTGATACTGTCTTAAGGTTTCAGGTGTATGCACACCATAGCTCACCCCAATTCTCGGCATAGCAATATTACGTGCCATCTCCAAGTCATAACTGGTATCACCGACCATAATCGCGCGTTCAGCGGACACACCCGTTTCAGTTAAGATTTCTTCTAACATCAAAGGATGTGGTTTGGACTTGGTTTCACTGGCAGCACGGGTTGCCACAAATAACGATTGACTCTGAGTCTGTGCCAACACTCGGTCTAAGCCTTTACGGCTTTTACCCGTTGCCACCGCCAACAATAACCCCGCTTCACGTAAGCCATTCAGCATGTCTGCAACACCATCAAACCAGACATCAGTTTT
The DNA here is from genome assembly GCF_044130335.1 of Acinetobacter halobius. Taxonomy (NCBI): domain Bacteria; kingdom Pseudomonadati; phylum Pseudomonadota; class Gammaproteobacteria; order Moraxellales; family Moraxellaceae; genus Acinetobacter; species Acinetobacter halobius. The sequence continues at coordinate 129,295 of NZ_JBIQOD010000005.1, read as the reverse complement.
TGAGTTCGCTACATAATGTTCTGCATAGCATTGCAAAATTTCAGTATGTAACTCAGGCACTTGAGGGAATAGACGCTGTGCAACCTCTGGCAAGCCTAAACCGATAATGCTTTTGGCATCTTCACGGGTGAGCGGTTGTGAAAATTGCTGTGCTACAAATTGTAAACTCGCCACAATCTGCCCCACTGAATCAAATAATGTGCCATCCCAATCAAAGATAATCAGTTCTACAGGTTTATTCATGCTGGGGTTCCAATATTTACTTTTATGAAAACAATTTACACGATGCATTTGCTAACGATGGCAACAGAAGTGTCGCCGTTGAGCTGATTTGCACTTCGCTTTAAAGCAGTGCTTAAAGCGCGTTTAGGACGTTCAATCAGCTCAACAAAAGACTGTTGCTACTTTTCATCTTTTGAAAATTAAAGATGACCAATACAACATCATTTTAAATTAATCACAACCAACAAAAGTCATGTCTTTACCAACGCTCCTACAATGAAGTGGAAAAGGCTTAATCCTTCTTCTGTGCTCTTAACTGCGCCACAATACTCTGCATATCTTCAGGCAACGGCGCTTCAATCGTCTCATAACCTGGGATGTCTAAACGCATCGCATGTAAACATAAACGACGTGGTTTCGGTCCCTTGTATTCTGTTTCATGACCATATTTATCATCCCCAACCAATGGATGACCGATACTTAAACCATGCACACGAATTTGATGGGTACGCCCTGAAAGTGGCGAGGCATAGACTAAGGTTGCATGCATAAAGCGCTCAGCCACATTCCACTGCGTCTTAGACTCTTTACCTTCACTCGATACACGTACACGACGCTCGCCATTGGACAACTCATAGCGGTGCAAAGGCGCATCAATTAACTGCTTGTCTAAACTCACCACACCTTTGACGACAGCGGCGTAAGTTTTCTTAATTTTGTGTTCACGTAGCATGTCCTGTAAGCTTTTTAATACACTACGCTTTTTAGAAATCATCACCAAACCTGAGGTATCACGGTCAATACGATGAATCAGTTCTAAATATTTTTTACCTGTTGCCGCACGTAAGCCTTCAATCAGACCATAGGCCACACCACTGCCGCCATGTACAGCAATTCCGGATGGCTTATTGACGACCATCAAGCCTTCATCTTCATACACCACACGGCTCAGCAAACTCTGTGCGACTTTGTCAGAAACAGGCGCCGCATTTTCATCTTTTTGTTCATAGCGAATCGGGGCCACACGAATTTGGTCCCCAATCGACAGTTTAGTTTCTGCTTTTATACGCTTTTTATTGACCCGAACCTGACCTTCACGAATCAGACGATAAATACGACTTTTAGGCACACCTTTTAAACGGCTAAATAAAAAATTATCAATCCGTTGCCCTGCTTGATGCTCGTCCACTTCAAACCACGTCACGTTTTGCCATTGTTGGGTAGAATTCATACAGTTACTGCGACCTAAAAAATACGGAATTTGGATAAAAAATGACCACTTAGGCTATGCTTTACACAAGAAAGACTAGCTTAGCCCATAGGCAGATGGTACAAGGTTTGATATAGTCAGCGCACGGATACCACCATAAGTGAGTTAAAAGCTTAATCATTTCAATTTTAAATTGGATAATTAAGAAAAACTCAACTCAGCTTGGAACGGTCCCAAAAGAATTATGCCGACGCCGAAGGCTTATTATATCGGCAAAACTGCAAACTGTTAGGTTTAATTGTGCATCTGCACATAAATCAGTTTGCCCCAAAAAAATATGTGACCAACCTCAAGTTGGTTTTTAAACGTAAACTGATATACATCAGATTAGTCGCTCCCTGATCTCGTATTCAGGCCACAGCGTTGATGCATATGGATCTGTACAGTTGTAAAGATACGATGATAATTCCGTATCAAGACACCCTATCCAAAAAGAAGGGTTGCTCTTCGAGCAAATGTGACAGTGAAAGTTACTTACATCCAATGCACCGCTTGTCCGCCAGTGAAACGCGCAGGAGACTTTAATCGTTTAAAGATTGAAGCCGTATTGCCATCATCAATATGTGAATCAAAACCGAAGCCGATCAAAAAGGCAGGTAATAAAACTCAGACCACAATCGGTTTATTTGAGATCTGAGCAAAATTGGTCCGTGATGTTTGATGTTCGCTACGTGTTTTAGCGATAATTTGTTGTGTATCACTATTAGGTGTTACACCCATGAAACGTATGTTGATTAATGCAACACATGCCGAAGAAATTCGCGTTGCACTTGTCACTGGGCAGCGTCTTTACGATTTTGACTTAGAGAATCGTACCCGTGAACAAAAAAAATCTAATATCTATAAAGGTCACGTGACTCGCGTTGAACCTTCTTTAGAAGCTGTCTTTGTCGAATATGGTGCAGGACGTCAAGGCTTCTTGTCTATGCGCGAAATCGCAAACTCATATTATCAAGCAGACCCACGCCAAACTTCAAACATTCGCGAATTGATTACTGAAGGCACAGAGCTTTTGGTTCAAGTGGAGAAAGAAGAACGTGGCAACAAAGGTGCTGCCCTTTCTACCTTCATCTCTTTAGCGGGTCGCTATTTGGTACTCATGCCAAATAATCCAAAAGGTGGTGGTATTAGTCGTCAAATTTCAGGTTCTGTGCGTGACGAACTGAAAGAAATGTTGGCTTCACTCAATGTTCCACGTGGTATGAGCGTAATTGTTCGTACCGCAGGGATTGGGCGTTCTCAAGAAGAACTACAGCTTGACCTACAACACTTACTCGATCTTTGGGCACAAATCCAAAACACAGCAAGTTCTGGTCCATCACCAATGTTAGTTCATCAGGAAGCGGGCGTGGTGACACGTGCGATTCGTGATTATTTACGTGATGATGTTGCTGAAATCTTAATTGACTCAGAACAAGCCTATAACGAAGCGTATAACTTCGTGAAAGCAGTGATGCCTCGTCAAATCGACAAGTTAAAAACCTATACCTTGAATGAACCGTTATTTGCTCATTTTGGTATCGAAAGCCAAATTCAAACAGCTTATGAACGTGAAGTGAAGTTGCCTTCTGGTGGTTCAATCGTGATTGACCAAACAGAAGCTTTGGTTTCTATTGATATTAACTCTGCAAAATCAACCCGTGGTAGTGACGTTGAAGATACAGCGCTCAATACCAATCTTGAAGCAGCAGAAGAAATTGCACGTCAACTGCGTTTACGCGACATTGGTGGTTTAGTTGTCATCGACTTTATCGACATGACCAAAGACCGCAACCAACGTATGGTTGAGGCGAAACTTCGCGAAGCAACACAAAGCGACCGTGCCCGTATCCAATTCGGTCAACTGTCTCGTTTTGGCTTGATGGAAATGAGCCGTCAACGTCTACGCCCTTCGCTTGAAGAAGCAACAGGTTATGTCTGCCCGCGCTGTCATGGCACAGGTATGGTTCGTGATCTACGTTCACTTTCACTTTCAATCATGCGTAAAGTCGAAGAAATTGCACTACGTGAACGTCATGGCGAAGTTCAAGTTGAAGTGCCTGTTGAAATTGCAGCCTTCTTATTGAATGAAAAACGTCACACTCTAGTTTACCTAGAGCAAACCTCTGGTGTTCGTGTGACTGTGCTTCCACACCCACACTTAGAAACACCACATTACGAAATTTCGTATAACCCTGAAGGCTTTGCACCAACCAGTTATGAACGTACAGAAGCAACGCGTTCAAGCGAAAAAGAGTTGGGCTACGAGTCATCAGAATGGCATTTGGATGGTGCAGATCACGCACATCAACACGCCGCTCCGGCAGTGCCTGCACAACAAGAAAAAGGCAATAAAAAGCAACGCAATAATAATCCGCAACAAACAGCTCAACCTGCTCCAGCACCGTCTGTAGCATCCAGCAGCCCATGTGCTTGGTTAGAAAACTTGTTTGTACAAAAACAAGCTGCAACTGTTGATCAATCACGCTCTGCAAACAATGCTGCTGCGGCCATTGAACAAATGGTCAATGGTGGTGCGGTCAGTCGCGGCCAATTTGGTCAAGTTGCCGTCCCAACAGTAACAACACCAAGCAATAACGCGTACATGACTTCTGCTCCTGTACATGCAAAATCTGAACACCGTGAAGAGAAGCATGTCGAGAAAGAGGAACGCGGTACACGCCACAATAAAAAGCGTTCTAAACATAAAGAGCCTCGCGAGCAAAATGCACAACATGAAAACCAAGTTCATGAAGAAATTGTGCAAGTACCACGTCAAGAGCAACAACGTCAAGATCGCTATGAACAACGTTCTGAGCGTAACGAGCAACAACGCCAAGACCGTGACCGTCCTGAGCGTAGTGAACAGCAACGCCAAGAACCGCGTGAAAACAAGCGTTCATCACGTCGCCAACACGGTGAACAACAGCAAAGTAATGATGTTCAAAATGAACAACAAAATACAATGCCACGTCGTGACCGTCGCAACCAACCACGTCCAGAGCGTCCAAATCGCCACCGCGACCCAAGCGTCCTGAACGAGCAAGCGGTTGAAACAGCGCCAGTGGTCGCTCAAGAACCTCAACTCAAAGTTGAGCTGATTGAAGCACCTCGTCAAGAGATGATCACAACAGCACATGTGGTCAATGTCGATCAAGCGCAAAGTGAAATCGTGGCGTTAACACCAGCTCAAACGACAACTGAAACCAAGCCTCAGCAAACTGCTGTTGTGAAAGCAGAGGTTGATCTAAAAGCAGAGACGGTTGAACCAGCAAAAGCACCTGAGGTTGTAGAAGCTCCAGCTGAACACCACGCAGAGCAGAAACCACGTGAAAGCGTAAAACGTGCCAGCAATGATCCACGTCAACGCCGTCGCCAACAACGCGCTGCCCAGGCACAGCAAGCTGAAGCACCGAAACTCACACCTTCACAGGTACCAACGTTAGGACAGTACACCATCAGCAGCTTGATTCGTCATGTCTATGGTGAAGACTGTTCAGTGTTGATTGAGCAATTTGGCTTAATTCCAACCTTCAACCGTGCTCTTCAGAAATTTACTGAAGAGTATGCTGCAACGTTAAGCAAAACAGCTTCAACGCCTGCTGTAGAAGCTGAGAAAAAACCTGTCACACGTGATGTTGAAGTTGCCAAAGCACAACCTGAAGCAGAACCTGTTGCAGTCTTGGACTTAACACCACCAAAGCCTGAGTCAGAAAAGCGTGTTGCAAATGACCCTCGCGAGCGTCGTCGTTTAGCAAAACTTGCTGCTGAACAAGCCTTGGATCAAGTGAAACAAGCACGTGAAACTGCACCTGTTGCTGATGTGACCGCTCCTGAAGAAACTGTTGCAGCTGCGCAAGTGGAGGCACCTGAAGCTCAAGTCGAAGAAACTCCCGCAGTTGAAACGACTCAGGAAAGTCCTGTTGAAGCTGAGGTTCAATCTGAAAACACAGTTGTGGCAGCAGTCGCTGAAACAGCTGAGGCCGAACCTAAAGCGCCAGTAGTTGAAGAAGCACCAGTTGTAGCACCAACTAAAGCGCCAAAAGCTGCGAAAATAACTGAAGATGCAGCAGAGAAAGCTGAAACTTCAGCAGAAGCTGACGAATCAGATAAGTCTGATAAAGACAAGCCAGTTCGTCCGCGTCGTCCACGTGGGCGTCCACCGAAAAAGGCCAGTCCAACTGAGTCGTAATTCGCCTTAGAGCTGTAAATTTTAAAAACCTAGTCATGCCAGTGGCTAGGTTTTTTTGTTATTTTTGTCGGATTAGGTTGATTGCACTAGACCGAAAAGATTAAAAGAACAAGTGTATAAACTGAGCACTACTCAAACGCATTGGATTGCATAAAATAATTAGGATTCATATGAGCCAACACCCATCTCATGACCTCATTGGTATTACCGACGTTGCAGCAAAACTTCCGCAATTCATCAGTAAAGTCCCCAACTTACTCAGTGGATTAAAGCAAGCATATTTACGTACGCCGAACACCCCGACAGGACTAGGCATTGCTTTTGAAAAAGCAGTGAAACGTAATCCATTAGGCCTAGCCTTAGTTTTTGAAGATCAAAAATTTAGTTACCAAGCGCTGAATGAATGGGCAAATCAGATTGGACACTACTATTTATCTATTGGGGCAAAAAAAGGCGATGTCATCACTGTGATGATTGAAAACCGCCCTGAACTAGTGGCAACCGTAATTGCCCTAGCAAAAATTGGAGTGACCACTTCTCTTGTAAATACCTCGCAAGTCGGCAAAGTTTTGGCCCATAGCATTAATCTAGTAAACCCAATTGCCGTCATCGTAGGTGAGGAATGCCGTGCGGTGGTTGATGAAATCCGCCAAGATTTAAATGTTACGACCGATCGCTTCTACTGGTTTGCCGACCAAGAAACACGAAAAGAAGCAGCTCATGCCCCAAAAGGTTTTAGTAACCTTGCTGAAAAAATTGATACCTTCGCCAAATTTAATACACCAACCACGAACAGTGTCATAGGTAAAGACGGCTTATTTTATATTTATACTTCGGGCACAACTGGCCTACCTAAAGCGGTTATTTTCACACATAGTCGCTGGACATTGGCTTATGGTACTTATGGTCACGTGCTTAACCTTGGCCCAGATGATGTCATGTATGTCACCTTGCCGCTGTATCATGCGACAGGCATTGTGGTGTGTTGGTGCGGTGTAATTGCAGGGGCTGGAACCTTGGCTTTGCGTCGTAAATATTCCACCTCTGCATTTTGGAAAGACGTACAAAAGTTTGATGCTTCAGCAATTGGCTATGTCGGTGAGCTGTGTCGTTACCTCATGGATGCACCGCCATCTGAGCTAGAAAAAGGCCATCGTGTTACTAAAATGATCGGCAATGGTATGCGCCCCAATATTTGGGATAAATTCAAACAACGCTTTGGTATTGAAGAAATTTTAGAACTTTATGCCTCAAGCGAAGGTAATGTCGGCTTTAGCAATGTTTTTAACTTTGACAATACTGTCGGTTTCTCACCAACCCCTTATGCCATTATTCAGTTTGATAAAGAGAAAAATGCACCGATACATGATGATGAAGGCCACTGCATCAAAGTCAAAAAAGGGGAAGTAGGCTTACTCATTGGAAAAATTACCCGTCGCTCCCCTTTCGATGGCTATACCGACCCTGAAAAAAATAAATCGGTAATTTTAAAAGACGTTTTCAAATCTGGAGATGCCTATTTCAACACTGGTGACTTGGTCCGTGATATTGGTTTCCGCCATGCTCAATTTGTAGATCGCTTAGGTGATACTTTCCGCTGGAAAGGTGAAAATGTGTCTACAACTGAAGTAGAAAACATGGTTTGCGAATATGACAAAATTACAGAAGCAGTCGTCTACGGTGTTGAAATACCGAACACCAACGGTCGTGCGGGGATGGCTGCAATTACGCTAACAGACGGGGCTGAACTCAATACGCAAGACTTAGCGCAAATGTTTGCCACATTTAAAAAATGTCTTCCAGCTTATGCTGTACCCGTCTTTTTACGCATACAAAAACAGGTCGAAACGACAGGTACATTTAAATACCAAAAAAGCAAACTCAAAGAACAGGCTTTTGACCCAGCCAAAACCAGTGAACGCTTATTGGTTTTACTTCCAAACAGCAGTGCATATACAGATATCACACAGGAAGTCTTTGATAATATTCAAGCCTACCAGTATCGGTTCTAAGTTCAAATTGTTTGTTTTTTAACTTGATAATCGCAAATTTGTTGTATTTATAATCAAACATCAACAAGTTTGCGATTTTTTACTTGCGCTAGATGCATATCTTGCTACAATACGCTCCATCAAATGATATGGGTCGTTAGCTCAGCTGGTAGAGCAGCGGACTTTTAATCCGTTGGTCCCGCGTTCGAATCGCGGACGACCCACCACTTCTTTGATACCCTTGATGGGTCGTTAGCTCAGCTGGTAGAGCAGCGGACTTTTAATCCGTTGGTCCCGCGTTCGAATCGCGGACGACCCACCATCTTTTTGTAAAATCTTGTTTTACAAACCTGCTCAGGTTCGAATGCTTTAAAATCCTTTTTTAAACTTTCAGCGAATATTTCTTCGTACACCTTGCTCAGGGTCGTTAGCTCAGCTGGTAGAGCAGCGGACTTTTAATCCGTTGGTCCCGCGTTCGAATCGCGGACGACCCACCATTTATCTAAATTCTTTTTTATAATTCTTCAATAGTGCTTCATATATTCAGCATTATCTTCAAAGAACAATCTCTCCTTTTACGATATATCTCAGTATCAACAAAGACTCTGCTTTAGCAAATAAATGACCATAGAATACAATATCTTAGTTATTTGGCTCACGTTTTAAAGTATATGCCCACTCTAACTTTGGAAAACCACGTGCATACAACTTTTGGTTATTTTCATCTAAATTATTACTTTTATTCAAATCCATCTGTAGAGTCTGTGCATCAATCACTCGATAATAGAAATTCAGGCCTTCTTTACGATGCACAATCAGCTCGGTCCGTTCTTTGTCCATGGTCCACGTATCACGGCGATAATTTAAGTGTGTAAAACCTGGCCGTTGTTTTTCAGAAAAAACCTTCCCTAAACGGACAATACTGCGGTGTACCGTACCATCGGGCAAAAAATTCAGAATAAAATCAGCTTTCCCTGTTTCACATGGGAAAAAATAGCCATCACATTGAATTTGTGTACGATAACGGCCGATAAACTGCTGCTCACGAATATCGAGCTTACGCGGTGCATAATCTGAGTCATCCTGCATGGTGGCGCGTCCAGCGACTTCCGTCAGCTTTTTACCAGAATGTTCATTCTTAGCAGGTGTATCTTTCATGCTGGTAGGCTCATGTTGCTGTGATGCCTCGGAATGCCCATTATCACAACCAAATAGCGATACACCAATAAGCCCCACCACGATTCCTCGTCGTAATATAGCCATTACCCCTTGATGTTCTGGTTTTAAGTTCATTCCACACTCACCACATCAACGTGATTTATTTCCATACAAATCATGAGTTTCTATTCCAACCATTCACTATACTTAACACTTAATTCGTTTTCATGGCTAAAGCTGAATACATAAGCGCGGGACATTTTAATCCGTATAAAACCCAAGCTTTTCGTAAGTTACATAACTTTACTTTTTAATTGCCTCCCGCACCTTTAAAAACGTATTTGTGTCACCATTTTTAAAGTATGAGTTCATCAAGTAACTCACATTTTATATTTTAAGGAGACCTAGATGGCCAATGTTGGTTTATATCGCTCTAACCGCTCAAACATGATTGCTGGTGTGATGGGTGGTATTGCTGAACGTTTTGGTTGGAACGCAAATTTACTTCGTATTGTTTTCATCACCATTTCACTATTGAGTGCCGCATTCCCTGGAATTTTGGTTTATCTCATCCTTTGGTTAGTGATGCCGAAACAAAAAGACTATATTGAGCACTCTCCACAGGCTCAAGCTGGTTATCACAATACAATGCGTACCGTTAACCCAGATCATCGCAACCCATAAACGCTGTCTTTCGTCTCAAAAAAGTTTCTTTTTATGCTACGACATCTTCCCCCAAAGTGTCGTAGCTTTTTTTTGCCTACAACATTTACACGACTTAGCGATGCTGCAATTGGCGGTATAAGGCTGCAATCATATCTGCTCGGCTAATAATACCAACCAAGACTTTGTTTTCAACCACAGGGATATAGTTAAAAGAACGCTCAACAAAGTAAGGAATTAAATCTTGCAGTGCTTGATCTGGCTGTACGGTCACCACTTGACGACTCATAATATGCTTCACCTGATCTTGCCAAGATGTACGTAAGTCGGTCGCCTTCTGAAACCACTCCACGACCTCATATAAAGCCAAGGTACCGCATAAATGTCCTGCACGATTCAACACTGGCAAACTCATTAAATTAATCTGTTTAAATTTCTCTAGAGCAACCTGAATATCTTCATCATCGTATAAGCACAGTACATCCTTACTCATAATGTCCTGACAACGTAAGTCTATCTGAAAACGCGTATCCGCTTGAGCTTGGGCCTTTAAAATCAATTTTTGTAAATCATATTCACTAATGTCGAGTAACTGTGTTTCTTTCGCTAAAACGCGATGAATATCCTCGGGTTGGATCGTCACTTTCTGAGTTGGTGTTGGATCTTTGGAGCGCCGATTAAGCTGGGTCGCAACTTGCGGATATTGACGCCCAATTAAACGATTAAAGACAACTGCAATGCACAGCAATACCCCAGAATTAAGCAATACAGGATAAGCAATAAAATAATATCCTAACTGATGTACTACATCTCCCCCCAGAACAGCAGTGATTGCTACAGCACCACTTGGCGGATGTAATGAGTCTGTCGTCATCATTAAAAAAATAGATAATGCAACAGCAATACTAAATGCTTCCGTTAAATTAGGAATATAGAGTGCGCAACTGACCCCAATAATACCCGCAATAATATTGCCAACAACCATATTCCAAGGCTGAGCCAAAGGACTGGCAGGCACAGCAAAAAGCAGTACAGAAGATGCTCCCATCGGTGCGATATACCATGCATTAATTCCCCCCAACACCCACCAACTGATAAGCGAAGACAAGGCTAAACCCAATAATGCACCCAGACCACAGAGCATTCTTTCCTTTAGCGGTAACACTTTAAAATTCGGTTTTAAGGTATTTAACCATTCAAGTTGCATATGAAACACAGCCACCCTTCTATTTTTTCGCACTCAACTGGTGCAAAATTATACGTGGTCTCAGCAATAAGATGCATCTATTTTACATCTTATTTTTATGAGTAATTCTGCTGAATTCTTTAGTGAACATATTGTTGTAACTGCACAACCCGGTCAGCATCACTTCATTATAACAACACCGATAAATACCATTAGATTGAAATAATGAAAGCCAGCTTTGTCCTCAATATCATGTGTATTCTCATTGTTTCTCTTTTTGTATATTGATGCCTTATTTAGACTACTTTCAAGCATTGCAATAACACACCCTCAGGTGCTATTTCATAACGTAATAGTTTGCTACTTTAAGTGCCAATCTAACTATAAAATCATAATCAGGCCAACATGAAATCCATTACTAAAAAGCTCTTTCAACCACTACAACAAACGAAAAAGGGAATAACAGCAAATTTATTCCTCGCCCCCATTGGTGGACTACCAGCTACTTGTATGGCTACATTGATTATTGCAATCATGAGTGGTCAGGTGACCAACGCCAAAATTTTGCTGTATCTATTTATGATGATTCTTCCTGCTTTTTTATTCTATTTATGTTTTTTCTATATCCCCTATCTTCTGCTCTTTTTAGTATTACAGCATTTTCATAAATTCAATCTCTTCAATATAGGGTTGGCAACGCTATTCGGCTTCCTCAGCTTTTATTACATTTCTTATCCCCATCGTTTTTTAGATGTATTTACCCTAACAGTGTTAGTCTTATTTTTCATTTTACCCACAGCTGTTTTTTTTGTTTTCCTCAGCTTAAAAAGCCATAAACAAATCATGGAGGAAAAAAGTAACCTTCGCCAAAAACCTAAAGGTAATCACTAAAATTACTATTCTGTATTTTGCACAGAAACTTTGCCACTCCCACCTAAAATCCTTATACTTAGAACCAATTTTTTCTTATATTTATAATGGATGCTGCATGAGTCGCGCCATATCGCATATTGATACATTCCAAGGCTTAATTCTTGCCTTACAAAACTACTGGGCTGAACAAGGTTGTGTGATTTTACAACCTTACGATATGGAAATGGGTGCAGGGACATTCCACACTGCAACATTCTTACGCGCACTTGGGCCTGAAACTTGGAACGCAGCATACGTTCAACCCTCACGTCGTCCTAAAGATGGCCGTTATGGCGAAAACCCAAACCGTTTACAACACTATTACCAGTTCCAAGTAGTACTGAAACCCAACCCAGACAATATCCAACAACTGTATCTAGACTCGTTAAAAGCCATTGGTATTGATACCCTTACTCACGACATTCGTTTTGTTGAAGACAACTGGGAATCTCCAACGCTCGGTGCATGGGGCTTAGGTTGGGAAGTTTGGTTGAACGGTATGGAAGTAACTCAATTTACTTACTTCCAACAAGTCGGTGGTGTTGAATGCTACCCAGTGACCGGTGAAATCACTTACGGTCTTGAACGTTTAGCCATGTACCTACAAGGTGTCGATTCAGTTTACGATCTGGTTTGGACCAAAGGTCAATTCGGTACTGTGACTTATGGCGATGTATTCCATCAAAATGAAGTTGAGCAATCGACCTATAACTTTGAATATGCCAACGTTGAAAAAATGTTTGAATTGTTCGATTTCTATGAAGCGGAAGCAACTCGCTTAATGGAAGCTGAACTTCCACTGCCTGCATATGAGCAAGTGATCAAAGCATCACACAGCTTTAACTTACTCGATGCACGTGGTGCGATTTCTGTGACTGAGCGTCAACGCTATATTTTACGTGTACGTACTTTGGCACGTTCAATTGCACAAAGTTATGTGGCTGCACGTGCCAAACTTGGCTTTCCGATGGCAGAACCGCATTTACGTGATGAAGTTTTAGCTCAATTGAAAGCTCAGGTTGAAGCGGAAGCGGCTCAAGCAGAAAAATCAGCGGAGAACAAATAATGTCTAAACATACCGTTTTATTTGAACTCGGCTGTGAAGAACTTCCCCCAAAAAGCTTAAAAACTTTACGTGATGCATTGCAAGCTGAAACCATCAAAGGCTTAAAAGATGCAGGCTTGGCTTTTGATTCTATCGAAGCCTATGCAGCGCCTCGTCGTTTAGCATTGAAAATTATCAATGTCGATGCTGCGCAAGCAGATACTCAAAAACGTTTTGACGGTCCTGCGGTACAAGCGGCTTATGATGCAGAAGGCAAGCCAACCAAAGCACTTGAAGGCTTTATGCGTGGTCAAGGCATTACTGCGGATCAAGTTTCAACTTTCCAAGCAGGTAAAGTTGAAAAAGTTTGCTACTTAAAAGATGTCAAAGGCCAAAGTCTTGACGTTTTACTGCCACAAATTTTACAAACTGCACTGGATAATCTTCCAATTGCAAAACGTATGCGTTCTGCGGCAAGCCGTACTGAATTCGTTCGTCCTGTAAAATGGGTGGTATTACTAAAAGATAACAATGTGGTTGATGCAACAATTCAAGATCACAAAGCAGCGAATGTGACTTATGGTCATCGTTTCCATGCGCCTGAAGCGATTACTTTAGCCAATGCAGATGCTTACTTAGATGCACTTCGTGCGGCAAAAGTTGTGGCGAATTTTGAAGAGCGTCAAGCGATCATAGATCAACAAGTTAAAGCCCTTGCGGATGAGGTCAATGCGATTGCCATCGTTCCTGCTGATTTACGTGATGAAGTAACGGCATTGGTTGAATGGCCTGTTGCGCTTCGTGCAAGCTTTGAAGAGCGTTTCCTTGCTGTGCCTCAAGAAGCATTGATCACCACCATGCAAGATAATCAGAAGTATTTCTGTTTGGTGAATAGCGATAACAAATTACAGCCTTATTTCATCACCGTTTCAAATATTGAGTCTAAAGATCCGACTCAAATTATTGAAGGAAATGAGAAAGTTGTACGCCCTCGTTTGTCTGATGCAGAATTCTTCTTCTTACAAGACCAAAAGCAACCGCTTGCATCTCGTAAAGAAAAACTCGCCAATATGGTTTTCCAAGCACAGTTAGGTACGTTATGGAATAAATCTGAACGTATTGCTAAATTGGCTGTGGCTTTATCTGCAATCACAGGTGCAAATCCTGCCGATGCTGAAAAAGCAGCACTTCTTGCAAAGTGTGATTTAACTTCTGAATTGGTGGGAGAATTCCCAGAGCTTCAAGGGATTGCGGGCACTTACTATGCACGTATTGAAGGCGAGAATGATGAAGTTGCTGAAGCTTTAGGTGAGCAATATTTACCTAAGTTTGCTGGTGATGTTTTACCACAAACTAAAACAGGTACTACGATTGCCCTTGCGGACCGTTTAGATACTTTGACTGGTATTTTCGGTATTGGTCAAGCGCCTACAGGTTCTAAAGACCCGTTTGCTTTACGTCGTTCTGCGATTGGTATTTTGCGTTTAGTGACTGAAAATAATCTTGATGTTTCGATTGAAGAATTGATCAAGCTTGCTTTGGCTGCCTATGGCGATGTATTGAAAGACCATGACAAGACTTTGGCGGATGCTGTTGCATTCCTTGAAGGTCGTTACCGTGCCAAGTATGAAGACCAAGGCGTTGCAGTTGATGTGATCCAAGCTGTTCAAGCGCTTTCTCCAAAATCACCTCTTGATTTTGATAAGCGTGTGACTGCGGTAAATCATTTCCGTAGCCTGCCTGAAGCGGCTGCTTTGGCTGCTGCGAATAAACGTGTTGCAAATATTTTGGCGAAAGAAGCTGCACCTACGGGTGAAATTGTTGAATCTAAGTTAGTTGAAAATGCTGAAAAAGCACTTTATGCAGAGATTCAAGCTATTCTGCCTGTAGTTCAACCGCTTTTGGACGCGAAAGACTACACGGCTGCACTTTCTAAGTTAGCTGCGTTACGTGCGCCAATTGATGCTTTCTTTGATGGCGTTATGGTGATGGCAGATGATAGCGACTTGAAAGCAAACCGTTTACGTTTACTAGCTCAGTTACGTGATTTGTTTACCAGTGTTGCGGATATTTCGGTGTTGCAACACTAAAGTCTTAGTTACTTGAATTTAAAAGAAAACCCTGCTTGAATGAGTGGGGTTTTCTTTTGAGCAATAAAAATGAAGCTAGTCAAAGTACATGTACAAAATTATAGAAGTATTTCAGATAGTGGCGAAATTGAGATTGAAAAGATCAAAACGGTATTGGTTGGCATCAATGAAGCAGGAAAAACAGCACTATTAAAAGCTATTAATAACTTAAATCCAGCAAGTGATATTGAAAAAGTTGATATTTTAAGAGACTTCCCTCGTTCTAAATATTCTGAATATGTACAAAATAAATCTGCTGAAGAATTAAAAAAGACACCTCTAGTGAAAGGTTGGTTTGCGCTAGAACAATCAGATATAACAGAAATAGAGACATTACCTAATTTTGTAGACAATCTGATTGATTATAGTACCTTTATATATGTCAGGAATCAAAACTACGATTATTGTTCTCATGATATTCAAAATTTTTCCAAAACAACTTTTGGTGATATTAGAAAATCAACACTCCGACTTATCGAAGCTCTAAAAATAAATCCAACCTCCCAAGAGATAATTACGGCTATAGAAAGTTTTTTAGAAAAGAATAAATATGATGTATTTCCTATTTCTGAGCAAGATTCAAAAGAATTTATTCAATTTCTTGAAAAATCGGAATTAAAGATAGATGATGATAATGAGAAAGAAATTAATAGAATCGCTGAACTAACTCAACTAGCTAAGAAAAACATATTTCATGCTGAACTTTTAGGAATCCTAAATAAAAAACTTCCCAAATTCATATATTTCAACAATTATATAAAAGTTAAACCACTCATACACTTACAACAATTGGCAGATAGGCAAGAGCGACAAACTATTGATGACAAATATTACGACTATGGAAATTTATCATTACTAAAATTTCTTGGCTACACACCAAGAGAGCTATCAAACTTAGGAGTAGAAAATAATAGTACTGATACTGATGAATTCCGAAAAAAACGAGATGAGCGCCAATATAAATTAAATGCGTCAAGTATAAGACTCACAAACTCCATTACAGAAATTTGGAATCCGAATAATTCAAAAGATGAAGCATCCCAACTTCGAGTAATTGCCGATGGTCAATATTTAAAAGTTGCAGTAACTGATAGATTAGGAGCTGAAATAGAACTTGATCAAAGGTCTGAAGGCTTCCAATGGATGGTTTCTTTTTTCATAGTCTTTGAATCACAAGCTGATAATGATTATAAAAATTGCATTCTTTTATTAGATGAACCAGCTACTAGTTTACACGCTTTGAAGCAAAAAGAATTTATTAAAACCATTAGTAAATTAGCTGAGAAGAATCAAACTATTTATACAACACATTCACCATTTATGATTTCTCAGGATGAGTTAGATTTAGTCAGAATTGTAGAATTAACAGATAGAGCAATTGGTACAAAAGTTAATAATACTATTATTTCCAATGATCCTGCTGCACTTTTCCCATTACAAGAAGCTCTAGGCTATAACTTAGCTCAAAGCATGTTTACAGCTAAAAAGAATGTACTTTTAGAAGGGTTAACAGATTTATGGTATTTAGAGGGTATCAACTCTTTATTTGATAAAAATTTAGATCAAAATATTGCCCTTCTGCCAGTAGGCACTTCTGCAAAAATTTCATACTACGCATCCATGCTGAGTAATAATGATTTGAAATCTGTAGCTCTCTTAGACTCTGACTCAGCAGGTGATAAAGCTGCACAGCAAGAAGTTGTAGTTCATGCATTAGGTACTAAGAATATTCTTAGAACTAAAGAGTTTTTATCACGTGAAATTAAAAATTCTGAAATTGAAGATATTATACGTGAAACTTTAGCTTCAATTTTCTTCACTGAATATGCTATTCAAATTAGCTCCGAGGATTTAGCATCTGATAAAACCGTTGTTGATATTTTCAAAAAAGCTGATCCAAAATTTTCTAAATTTAAGTTATCAAAAGCTTTCCTAAACTGGGCTAGAGAACATTCATCTAAAGATTTAACACAAGATGAAATTAGAAATTGTGAAAAACTACTTGAATCAATCAATCGAAGATTAAAATAATAATTGCAGCTGCTTTGTTATAAAAAAGTAGCTGCCCCTACTTTTAAACCTAGGCTTTTATAAATTCATTCCCTATACTCAACCTAACAACTCGCAACAAGAACGAACCTTATGAAATTAAAAACTGTACTTTTCGCTACTTTTGCTACCCTTTCTATTACAGCATGTACATCTCAACCAACGATTCCACAGTTGACAGCTGGTGTATTACAAGAAGTCCAAGACATTGAAGTCTATCCGGACACAACCAATAACAAAGCAAAACTCACCAAATTTGAAGACAAATGCGTCATCGAATTTACTGGCAACCTCAAAGCGGGCAAAGTCGTAGAACAGTGGGCGTTCCGTGACTACACTCTCATCACAGGTGGCTCAGCAACCTTTGCACTCGATGGCACAAGCACAGCAACCAAATTTGAATTACACGATGCAGAAGTACAGAAAAACTTCCTAGCTCTACGTAATCACTTTGCAAAAGAAGCCTTAGCGCAATGTAACTAAGTAAATCGTCATCACTGGTGCAACATCAGTGATGACTTCCTCTCAAATGCCTTGCGCTTCATATCTTTTATTTCAACGCTAGTCTCCATACTCTTTACATTTAAAACAACGACCACGCATAAACTTACATAATTTTAATGAATTAACTGAACGACACAATTTTCAGCCCATTGTTCATGCGCTGTTGCCGCATTGTGCGACTTTCATATCAAATGCTATTTTTGAGCTCTTTTCTGTCTATGATGACTGCTGTTCTGAACTCCTCATCGGGTTCTGTCATAAGAGGTAGAAAATCAAAGATGAAAGTTTTAACAAAAACACTCACCGCTTCGGCTTTAACCACTGCACTTTTAGCCTCCACATCCCTTTTTGCAAATACCGCAGCCAATACATCGGCCAATGTTCAAGTCCAAACCTCGCAGCCAAGCGTATTGCAAAACTTAAAACATGATGTCAAACATGTCGCGCATGCGACAGGAGAAACGGTTGAACATGGTGTCGACAAAACCAAAGCATTTAGTAAAGAAAAATGGCAAGACACCAAAGAATTTTCAGCTGAAAAATCTGCTGTCGTAAAAGATAAGGCTGGTGACGTTAAACAGTCTGTTGAGCATAACACCAAAAAAAGTGGTCACTATATAGCGGATAAAGCGAAACAAGGCCAACAAGCGACCAAACAAAAATGGCAGGAAACTAAGCAGGCTGTCAGTGGTCAACACAAACGTGCTGACATAAATGGGCAAGCTCAGCTCCAAGTAGACACGCCTGTCGCTAAAGCCAAAGTTGGTTCATCTGCGGATGCTGCCGTTGGCGCGAAGTAAAAGTTAAACTCCTCCAGAGTTGAGAGAGCCCGCATGCTGGGCTCTTTTTTCGCTATAGACATTTGCACACAACGCTTATTTACAACCAAGCACATGAAATTCACACAAAGAGGCTTTATGCTAAAACGCTGATTTATGCACGATAGCCCAAGAGGTACACTGCTCTATGAACATGATGAAAACAACACTCTTCTGCACTCTTTTAATGACAACAGCAGGTGTATGGGCACAAACAGAAACCACTACTCAGCAAGCACAAAAGCCTATTACGCCTTATGGTAAAAATCCCAACATCTTTCACGTTTGGGCTTATAAAACTCAAGAAGGTGTGATTAACACGGCGGAAAAAGTTGGTACTGCAACAGAAAAAGTCATCCAAAAAATTCGCCCTTCTGCACACAAAGCCTTGGACAGCGCAAAAACCATCACCAACAACACCGCAGAACAAGCCAAAGAAACAGGACAGCAAGTCACCCAAAATGTGAATAAAAAGTTGCATGAAACCAAGCAAGTGATTACTGGTCAAACGGATCAACCCGCTCCCATTTACCAAGGCAGCTTGAGTCAACCTTCATCTGCACCCGTAGATGCTCCTGCGGTTCAAGCACCTTCAGTCTCATCTCCACAGCCTGTCCTGCCCCAAACCCTAAATGAACCCACGATTACCCAAGCACCGTCATCATTTACACCTGCTCAAGCAGAAGAAGAAATTAAAGTGACTAAGCTTTAATGAAAAAAAAGCCCATCAGTTGATGGGCTTTTGACTAAAAAAACAAAAAAACTTTTGAAGTTATTGAGCTTAGGCTCTAGCATCGACCTATAAAAGCCACATAATCATAAAAATTTTCATGAAAATAATCATTGGCATCATTATTGGAATATTTTTAGTACTTATAGCGTTATTTACTTATTCTAAAATTCCTACGCCACAACACGCTGCAACGTTGAATCTTTTACAACAGCATCTAATATTGCCACAGTACAGTCATGAGGCTGAGGGACGTAAGCTTCAATCTATTGAAATGATTGAGGATGAAGAATATAAATCAACTGAAGGGAATGAAGCCTCACTGTATCAACTTAAAGATCAGTGTAAGCTGACACTCGAAATTTATGGTGAATCATTCCAAAGCCAACGCAGTTTTTACTTTCATCAAAATAAAATTCTACGAGCATTTGAAACACATTGGACCTATCCCAATGGGGGATTTTATGCTGAAGAGGGAAAGGCTCAAGCGTTTGCACGCCAACAAAGTTATTTTATGCTCATGAATCCTGAAAATAGCGATACACAGCGTACTTTGACTCACCTGCAACAATATTTCGATCCTAAATTTATTAAAAATTGTTAAATTTCTAATATTTAAAAAATAGGATTAAAGCTAAACTTAAAAAGAACTACAACGAAGAAGCCGTCATCTGACGGGCTTTTTCGTTGTCATCATTTGATTTAATTCACCCGACGGATTGGCTGTCCGGCTTGAAAAGCTTGAGCATTTTCCACCAACTGCTGCACCATGCGCTGGCGCGCATCAACACTGCCCCACGCACTGTGTGGCGTGATGATTAAATTCGACAGACCAGCATCTAATAAAACATTGCCCTCTTTAGGTGGCTCAACGGTTAGTACATCAGTAGCAGCGCCCGTAATTTCACCCTGTTTTAATGCGTCTGCCAAAGCTGCTTCATTGACAATTCCACCCCGTGCACAATTAATTAAAAAGGCACTTTTTTTCATTTTTTTGAAAGCTTGAGCATCAATCAGGTTAAGCGTGTCATCGGTTAATGGACAATGCAGACTGACAAAATCCGATTGCGCCAGCAAGTCATCAAAACCCACTCGAGTTGAGTCAGCATGTGGACGGTTCGGCAAATTGCCCACTAAAACTCGCATGCCAAATGCTTCAGCGAGTTTAGCCACTGCCTGCCCCAACTCCCCATACCCTAAAACACCCAAGGTCTTACCGGAAAGTTCAATAATTGGATAGTCCAGTAGGCAAAACTGCGAAGCTTTATTCCATTCGCCCTGTTGCACCGCGCGGTCGTATTGTAAGCATGAGGTTGCAAGATTGAGCATCAACATTAAAGTGTGCTGTGCCACTGCTGCAGTGCCATAACCCTGACAATTACACACCACAACACCTTGCGCTTTGGCTTGCTGCAAATCGATGTTATTGGTGCCAGTAGCAGAGATTAAAATCAACTTTAACTGAGAGCATTGTTTTAAGGTATCGTCATTCACCATCACTTTGTTGCTAATAATCACATCTGCGTCTTGCACACGCGCAACAAGCGTCTCAGCATCGGTACTTGGGTAGAGGATCAGTTCATCAAAAACAGCATGCAGTGCTTGAAAGTCCAAATCATTTTTATCTAAGGATGCATAATCTAAAAATACGGCTTTCATTGCTCACGTCCTGTTGTTTTGCATAATGATAGAACGCTTATTTAAACCAACTCAACCCCATTTTTCAATGTAAACACTGCCCTAACCACCTAAAAACAGCCACCACACACAGAAAAAAGCCCGCTATTTAACGGGCTTATTACGATGAATACGAATAGAAATACTGATCTGTTTAATCACATAAAACGTCAGGATCAGCAGAAGAACTAAGCCACCACCGAATGTCAGATAGGCGGGGTCTACACTTTGTGCCAGTACGCTTTGTGATGTTGAAATAAACAGTAATGTTATAAATACAGCCGACCAATGTCTTTGCATTGCTTCCACCCTATTTGATCTTTATCCGCATTGTTTAAAATACAAACAATAGTTTCATATTAAACCAAATAGGACGGAAAACAAGCGATTGGCTTTAGACCAAAGCTCTATATGAATAAATCACATGAGCACATTATAGAAACACATCTGATTCAGTATCGCTTGAGACTAAAAACTGCGCTGTTTCTGGAATATCCTCGACCAAATCAAAGCCACCATATTCATCACAGCTAAAGTTAAACTGCTTATAGCTAATCAGATAATAATCACTGTATTTTTTCATTAACAATGGATGCATTCCAGCGCTCAACTCGGCTTGTTCATGTACCAATTTCATGATCTGTCTGTCATTCATGACGATGGTATAACGCATGTCGTTATAGTAAATATGTACTAACCCATTGCCCTTGGCAAAAATCGGCAGCAGAAACTTATGATTCAGTGCAATAGCATCTGGTGCATAGCTTTCAATTTTCTGACTGATCATATTGAACACTAAACCATGTCCAAAATTATCCATCAACTGACAGCTACTTTCTTGTGGCAAATTGACCTGAATGCCCAATTTCAGTAGATCGGTCTGGCTCACTTGTCGATTGCTGAGTAACTCACGGATAATACTTTGTTTGAGTTTGCTATCAAAAAACTGACCATCTAACTCAAGGTCATTATTTTTCAGAATGCGTCCCAAAGAAAAGCGGTGACGTGGCAACAAGTTTTCGATCACTTTCCGGTAATAAAACTTGCTGTTCTTTTTCACTTCACGAATTTTTTTATAAAAATACGGCGCATCAAACTCATGACGTAGAAAGTCATGTAGCAAATCTGAACTGGCTAAAACGGCAATCGCATCATGCCCTGTAAAAGGTAAGTTCAGGGTTTTCAGGTTCGGCACGACCGTTTGTAATTTTTCATAGTGCGCACGGTCTTCAGGGCAGTAAGGGTCATAAATAACGATGTATTCACACTCTGCCGAGACATCCTTCGGCTGTACCTGCATGTCATGGTTCAACTCAGGCTGATAGAACATGTTATAGCGGTTATCCATCACCTGTTCAGGGTCGATCGAATACTGTGGCACCAAGGCCACCACGCGCTTAAATCCAAGTAGCTTTGAGTATTTAATCGCGGCATAGCCCCCCATTGACCCTGCATAGGCAATACGGGTTTGAAAGGGTGCAATCCAAGCGCGAATCGCGTCCAACATAGCCAACATCGAAGACTCTGGAAACCATGACTTTTGTTTTGGCATAATGCCGACCACATTGAAGCCAAACTTCGCCAGCGACTTTTCTGCATTGATCGACGTTCCCTTGGCACGGGTAATCAGGTCGCCAAAAGAGAAAATAAGTTCGTCCGATGAACCCTGTAAAAAAATGACACGAATCTGTTCATCTTCAAAAATAATTTGTTTCGCCATGTCCATGCTGAGAGATTTCATTCCTATAAAGTGAGGTCATGTTCGTTCCATACAGCATAAGCGATTTCATCGAACCAAATGTGTTATTTTATAGATGCAGAGCAGATAAAAAAGCGCAAAATATGACACAATTACTCCATCCTGCGGCACAACATGGGTTTAGCGCAGCTGCTGAACTTTATCAACAAGTGCGTCCAAGTTATCCACAAGAGATCCATGCATGGCTCACCGAGCAACTGCATTTAAACACAGATTCACATGTGATTGATCTTGCCTCGGGTACAGGTAAGTTTCTGCCTTATCTGATTCCACATAGTGGACTACTCACTGCTATCGAACCTGTTGCCGAAATGTTAGCTCAGCTCAAACTGGCTTATCCACAGGTAGAGACTTTACAAGCCTTTAGTGACCATATTCCCCTGCCTCCGCAAAGCATTGATGCCGTTTTATCTGCGCAGGCCTTCCACTGGTTTGCCAACATGGACAGTTTAAACGAAATCCATCGTGTCCTAAAACCGCAAGGGCATTTGGGCTTGGTCTGGAATCAACGCGATACTCAAGTCGACTGGGTCAATGCTCTGGCAGAACGACTTGCTCCTTTAGAAGGAGATACCCCACGTTATCATAGCGGGCTATGGCAAAAAGTTTTTGAACATCAAACCTTATTTCAGCTTAAAAGCTTGCATCAGTTTGCACAGCAGCAAACAGGTACAGTGGAGCAAGTTGTGTCAAAACGTCTCCTTTCGACCAGTTTTATTGCCGCAATGCCTACGGAGCAACAACAGGATTTAAAACATCAGTTTGAACAAATTGTGCTGCAGTACACGGGCAAACAGCCACAGGACGAAATCAGTTTTCCTTACATCACCTATGCCTATCACTTTCAAAAAATAGCAGAATAATAGGACACCGACATGAACCCAAATACCCTTTCATTGAAACAGGTTCTACTGCCGCTTGTTTTAGGTGGCAGTTTAATCCTGACAGGTTGTAACAAGGCCGATGAACGTGCTGAGCAAGACACGCTTTCGAGCGATGATAAAGTTCTGCAAGAACTCAGCTCCGAACCCGTTAAAAACTTTGCTCAAACAGCTGATGATCCACACGATATTACGCTCTTGGTCGACTATGACCAACGCTTTAGCAGCATGAGTGACGAAATGGAAGATGAACTCATCAAAATGCGCGAAGCAGGTACACTGACAGATGAGTTTGCAAAAACACGTAAACAAGACAACATTCAGTCTGCGCTGAATATGCTGAAAGAGCTGGATTTGAAAACAGAGCAAGGGCGCTACATTCAAACGTTGATGTACCAATATTGGGACAACCAAGCCAAAATTATCCAGAATAAAAATGCTACGCCAGAGCAGAACGTGAAAGGTCTTGGTGAACTTATTCATGCTCAAGAACAGCTTGAGCACTGGCAGTCGCAATACTCTAAGCAAAAAGATACAACAGCTACAGGCTACTAAGTGACAAAAAAAAGGGATCATACGATCCCCTGAATTCAAGTAATGAACTACGGGCGCTCTGCATATTGTGGCAATGCATCACAAATGTTGTCCCACTCAGCTTGAGATGCCACAAAAATATGTTGCGTCGGCTTTTGCGCTAAAGGGGTATCTAAAGTGCCAATACGCAAACGGTAAAAGTCAGGAGTGTCGGCCTTAATGCTGATAATCGGTGAACCACAGTTGCCACAGAAACAGCGCTCTGTGCCTGCACTCGATGCATATTTTTTCACAACATCCTGACCAGACGTCAGTTTGAAATCCGCCTTAGCAATCGGTGCATTGGTTGCATAGGCGGTTCCATTGGCCTTGCGACATTTTTGACAATGGCATTGGACAATATCGCCAATCGGCCCATCAATTTGATAAGTTACTGCACCGCATAGGCAACTGCCCACATACTGCTGAAGATCTGACATCATGATGCTCCTTGAATTTTTTATTCAAATTAGCACAGCTGATTTTCAGTTGCATTGCTTATGGCGAATTTTTTGCCACATTCAAATACTGCAAAACCCCATTACCCGCGGCACGTCCCGTTGCAAAACATGCAGTGAGTAAGTAGCCCCCTGTCGGCGCATCCCAGTCCAACATTTCCCCACATAAAAAAACGGCGGGATTAGATTTTAATTGCAACTGCAAACTCAGCACCTCACGGCGCACACCACCTGCACAACTAATCGCTTCTTCAATCGGACGAAAACCAGTTAAAGGAATCTGGAGTTGCTTAATCTGCTGAGCCAGTTGTTCAGGGTGATTCCAGTGTTCTTTTGCAACCAACTCACGTACTAAATTTGCCTTGGCTGCATCTAAACCAGCTTTACGCCAAACATTACTTAACGACTGTTTTTTCGTGGGTTTCAACCGTACAGCCAATTCGTGAACCGTGACATCAGGCAGTAAATCAAGCGTTAACACTAAAGACTGTTGTTGCTTCTGCTGTGCGCGAAGCGCTCGTCCTTGCTTATAGACCAAACCACTTTCTAGACCGTAATGGGTGATCACGATATCGCCCATACTTTTTTCTGTATCACCCACCCATGCTGCGATACGTTTCAGGGGTTGACCGAAAACGGGCTGCATGTAGCTTGACCATTCATGTTCTACCCCAGCATTACTGGCTTGAAAAGGTTCAATTTCATCGCCATCCAACCAATCTTGCCATGCACCATCACTACCGAGCTGAGACCATGACACTGCTCCACAGGCCAAGACAATGGCATCATAGCTCTGGCTGTGTACTTGATCACTGATCAAAGACTTGATTTCAAGCGTATGCTCTTTGAGGCTGAGGCATTGATGACGATAATGAAACTTGACGCCTGACTCAACCAAGCGTTTCAACCATGCACGCAGTAAAGGCGCAGCTTTCATTTCAATCGGGAAAATACGCCCAGACGTTCCAACATAGGACTCAATGCCTAAACCTTTCATCCATGCTTGAATCCATGCGGCATCCCACTCACGAATCCAAGGCGCCAACCATTCGGCTTGATCATAACGACCGATAAACTGCTCCACAGGTTCGGCATGAGAGATATTCAGTCCTGTTTTACCCGCCATCAGGAACTTACGTGCGGCAGACGGTTTTTGTTCAAATACATCGACCTGAACCTCATATTGGCTCAACACTTCTGCCGCCATCAAACCTGCTGGGCCCGCCCCAATAATTGCAATACGCTTTGGCATGATTTATTCAGCTTGATCTGAAGATTGCGCCTGTGAGTTCAGACCTTGCAAAGCCTGAAACACGTCAAAACGTGTGCAATAACCTTCAGGTTTGGTGATGATCAACTGTTGGCAGAGCTCGCCTCGTTCTAAATATTTAATTTCAAAATGCGTACGTGCAGAATGATCCGCAATGCGCTCTTTCACAAACGGTAATTTCCATACCTCAATCAACTGTTGCTGTGCTTCTTCGATATATTCTGGAATATTGCTGGCTAGAGTGATTTGTCCACCCATTTGTAAACGTGAAATCAGAAATTCAAAAAATGGCATATTCAACCAGCGCTGCGCAGGATTATGCGGTTCAGGATTCGGATAAAGAATAAAGAACTGCTCAACTTGCTGTGGCTGCAAAGCATGCACCACCCACGGCAGAGCATCGGCATGTACCAGTTGTAAATTCTGCTGACCTTCCAAGCCATGTTGTTTCTGCATCGCTACAAACTTTTCACGGGTTCGCTCAACTGCAATCAGCTTTTTCTCAGGGTGATTGGCCGTAAACAATAAGGCATGTTTACCCTTGCCCGCCCCAATTTCCACACAAATAGGATCACGGCTGATCATTTTGAAATCACGAGGGGCTTGCATACGCTGGGCTTGAAATTGACGAATTGGCATAATCAGATCAAACTAAGAAAAAACCGCATCAGTCTAACAACTGCCAACGTTTTTGCCTATTTCAATCCGAAAATTTTATCTGGAGCACATCATGCCACATACGTTTCCATGCCCGCGCTGTGGTGAAATGAGCCAATGGGAAGATAACGCATTCCGCCCATTTTGTTCAGAGCGTTGTAAGCTAATTGACTTAGGCGCATGGGCAAACGATGAATATCGCCTCCCAACACAAGATGCTCCACAGGCCGATAATTCTGAAGAATAGTCAGCCTTATTTCATGATATTTTTCATATTTTGATGAGAATTGTTCACTATTTAATTGATCAATATTTATTCAAAAATAATATTCTTCATCTATAATCCTCCTTAGGTTTTTACTCACTCACATTTGAATAAATCATAAAAATAAACCTTATAGGGGGAGGAAAAGATGAATCTACTCAGTAAAATTATTGTGATTATTGCGTCTTTACTTTCGGTCAGTAGCTTGATGTTTGGCATCTATATACAAGATCTGTTGATCCTTTCTGTTGGACTCTTATTCGCCTTATTCTCCATCGTGTTTGCTCTCGAAACTCAACACATTTTGAATAATCCATTTCGAAAATAAAAAAGTCAGCACCAGCTGACTTTTTTATTTTCAACTAGACAGCGAAACACTTAGCCTGCTTTTCCTGCCACAAAAGGGTTATGTTTTTTTTCAAAGCCGATGGTACTGATTGGGCCATGTCCTGAAATAAACTGTGTCTCATCAGGTAAGCTAAAGCATTCGCGCTGAATAGAGTCAATCAATTGCTGATGATTACCACGCGGAAAGTCGGTACGACCTATTGAGCCTTTAAACAACACATCGCCTGTCCACAGTAATCCATAGTTCTTATTATAAAACATCACATGACCAGGAGTATGCCCAGGGGCAAAACGCACTTCAAACTCTTCATTTCCCAGTTTAAGAACTTCCCCGCCTTCAAGCCATGTCGTGACATCTACCTTTTCTGGAATAGGAAAACCATAACGCTGCGAAACTTCTTGGATCATATCCAACCAAAAAGCATCTTCTTTATGCGGGCCAATCACAGGGACATCCCACAGTTTTTTTAATGCACCCACAGCACCCGCATGATCTAAATGTCCATGCGTCAACCACAGCGCTTTTACTGTCAGACCCAACGCTTCGATTTCAGCTTTAAGTTTCTCAGGCTCTCCACCTGCATCAATTAAAATTGCTTCTTTACTGTCACTGTCCCAAACAATCGAACAGTTCTGCTGAAATGCCGTTACAGGCACAATTTTAACTTGCAACATAGCGTGTCAACCTCAATTCGTTTTGCTGGCTAATGTCTGTTTTAAGGCATCAAGATTAGCCTGAACCAAAGTATTGAGCAATTGCAAATGATCTCCGCGGCTGTTCAAGGCTGGAATATATTGATACCGCTCTCCACCGTGAGACAAAAACAATTCAGCATTCTGAATCGCCAATTCCTCTAAAGTTTCTAAGCAATCCGCTGAAAACGCAGGGCTCATAATTTGAACCGACTTCACTCCTTGCTCTGCCCATTCGGTCAGTAAGGCATCGGTATATGGTTTTACCCATTCTTGCTTGCCAAAGCGGGATTGGAAACTGATGGCCCATTCATTCTCTGCCAGTCCCAACTCTTCTGCCACCAACCGCCCTGTGATGCGGCAACGGTCGGCGTAGGGATCGCCTTTATCGGCATAAGGCTGTGGAATACCATGAAAAGACATTAATAGCTTTTCAGTCACGCCATGTTCAGCACGGAAATCGCGCACACTTTGCGCCAAAGCCTGAATGTATAAAGGGTGCTGATAATAATCGCGAATAATACTCAACCCCGGCAAATTGCGTTGCTTGGGAATCCACTTCGCGAAAGCATCATATAAAGGCGCGCTAGATGTTGCAGAGTACTGCGGAAACAAAGGAAAAAGCACAATATGATCTTGGGGCTTTTGACTCAACTCAGCAAGCAAAGGCTGAATACCTGGATTGCCATAGGTCATTGCAGGGACGATATTCAATTCAAATTCGGGATTATCCACAAGAAGTTGCTGTTCTAATGCAGTAACTTGGGTTAGCAAAATCTCTCGCATTGGCGAGTCATTACCCCACACCATTTCATAAGCATGGGCAACGCGCTTCGGACGAAACGGCAAAATAAATAAACGAAGAATAATCTGCCAAAGCGGTTTGGGAATTTCAATCACACGCGAATCAGATAAGAACTGATCTAAAAAGCGACGCACTGCGGAAACCGTCGGTGCATCTGGCGTCCCCAAATTTGCCAAAATAACAGTCACTTTTGCTTTTGCTGCAGTAGACATTCAGCCCTCGTTGCTCGTTTTTGAATGTCCCTACTGTAACAGTTTTCCTTTCATTTTCTAAATGGATAACTACGAAGACTGAAATTGGAAAGCCCGATCATTTTCCAATAAATTACTCTCCAAAAGCTTACTGGCTTTTGGGGTCAACTGCCAAAGCATACGTTGACGATCGTCGCGACCCGACTGAATGATCCAATCATTTTGACGCATTTGCATTTTAATACTATGTAAGGCACGAATATTAATTTGTGAACGAGCAACCGCATGCGCACGTGGCATTTCTTGCCGTGCATCATTTAAACCCGTTTCATTTAAATATTCATTCATGCGTTTTGAAAAATACTCTTCAGGCGTTGGATGAATAAATGTCGAACCCAGAACCGAGAGTAACTGTGCCCAGGTCATCTGCTTTTGAATTTTCAGTTCCTTAAAGTTTCCATCCTGATAAGCATGCATCCGATAATCAAATACAAAAAACTCATGCATAGCTACTTTCGGCAATGTCAGGAATGGATCGACTTCGCGTTTACCTGCTTCGGTTTCTAACTGCATTACCTTCGCTTTGAGCTTATCTATCTCGTCATGCAATACTTGGGTATTCTGTGGACGAACCCAGCCTGATACAGGATAACGCTCCAACATCTGGGTCATATTCAAACGAACAGCCATCTCCAAATCACGCATCGTTCTATACGTAAAAACCTGATCAACTTCTTGCTGCAGTAGTTTTCTAAAATCTTTGAATTTTTCACGTAACTCAGGCTTGTCATCATGCAAATTAGGATCACGCGCATCTGGATCATCATGCATAAAGACAATAATCGGCTTTTGTTTGGTCACTGCATAAATGTATTCGAGATGCATATAGCCCACACCCGATACAGACTGCTCACCGTACTTGCTTCCAAGCAACAAAATGACATAGTCACAGTCATCAATCTGACGGCGTGCAAAAGCCGTTGAAAGTGGTGTCCGTTGTTCTAATCCCCAAGAAAAAAAACCCATACCTACTAAAGTCTGGGCCAAAATCATCCGTTCTGGTTGCATTTCACTTCCAGAGGTCGTAATAAAAACTTGATAACGCTTATCGAGCATCGGTTATCCTCATTATTTTTCGCAGTATCCCATCCCCCAATTTTAACTAGATGGATACAGCGACTAACTCAAGCATGTTAGGTTTCAATTTTTTGACTATATATCAAAATACTAGACTCATTTTTATAAAAATCAATCCGATATATTCGAAATTGTCCAATTTAATTCTGGTTCAAGCAGAAGTTCTAAGATGGGTCTTAAACTTTCTGCGTTATTTCCACTGACAAAACATTCGATTCGAACATCATCAGCATGATTTTGTTCAAATAATAACTCATTTTTGATTAAAATACGGGCTGTTTGTCGTGCAACTGCCTGCCCAGAGTCAATTAATGTCAGTTTCTGACCAAAAATAGATTGTATCGCTATTTTCAAAAAAGGGTAATGGGTACAGCCTAAAACTAAGTAATCTGCGCCTTGATCGACAACAGGTTGTAAAATATCTTTTAAAATGGCTAAACATGCCACACTCATCTGTGCGCCACTCTCAACAAAAGGCACTAAATCTAAACAAGTCACAGGAATTACGCTAACGCCCGAAGGTTGCGCAAATTTTTCGACGACGTCTTTGATGAGCTGTCCACGAAAAGTCGCAGGAGTGGCTAGTACAGCCACGGTTTTAGATTTACTTTGTAGTACCGCAGGCTTCAAGGCAGGAACAAGGCCAATAATCGGAAAGCTATCGCCATAATGTTCACGTAAATAATCCAAACTAAAGGCTGAAGCGGTATTACATGCTACAACGGCAACTTTACAGCCTTGGCGGTACAACCATTCAATAGCATGTGCAGACAGCTCTCGAATATTTTGGTCATCACGTGGACCATAAGGCACGTGTGCAGTATCGGCAAAATAAATAAAGCGTTCATTCGGCAAATGCTTGGCAATTTCTTGAGCGATGGATAAGCCACCTATTCCCGAATCAAATATCCCGATTGGCGCATCGGCTGTCGCTTTTGGCATGGGGTTGATCAGGGGAAATAAGGGCTGAATGGCACTCATGGGGACTCGTTGCAGTATAAAGTTAGAAGATCAATCAAGCTTAAACCTCAGGTGCCTAATTGCAATAGCAAATCACCACTTTGTAAGCACAGTTTAGCCTGTCCATCTGCATCGTCGCTTAGCTCACCCATTTCCACCAAATGAAAAAAAGCAGCACGCTGAATCAATGCATTAATCCCAAAGCGAACATGCACATAAGGACGTAGCTCCCCTTGGAAGGCACGCATAAAAAGGGGATGGGCTTCATCAACAATCACCACATCATGTGTGGTCGTGGTCAGTTGTAGGTAGATTTTTCCTGCAATTTCGACTTGATCGACCTGATTGACAAATAAAGGCTCATCTTCAACCTCGATTTCAATCTGCTCGACAGGGGTTTTAAGATAAAACTTATCTTCTTCTTTCCAAAGCACGGTTGCAAACAGCTCAATCATGGCTGGACGTTTGATCAATTGACCTTCGTGCCACCATTCTCCATTGGCCAAAACCTTCAAATCCATTGCACCACAATGCTTTGGGTGCCATTGATCTAAAGGAGGGATTGACCTTTTGTGACCGGACTGTCCATCTTTTATGTATTGTGCAATATCAGTTAAGTTTTTATTATCAGCAATAGCTACTTTTTTCGTCGGATTTGCTGAGTTGTGCTGCTTATCCATAAAATTCATGCCTGTCTGACGGAAAAATAATATGATTCAGCCAATTGGCTAGAACTCGGTTTAAACCTATACTAGCTCACAATATAAAAGACACGATGATAAATTTTGTGTCTGGGAACTAAGAACACTCATGGCAGCACCGTTCTTTGAGTCAAAACGGTTGCCACCTTTAACCATATGAGGAGTCCTACATGGAACACATCGAACGTGAATCGATGGAGTTTGACGTAGTCATCGTAGGCGCAGGCCCTGCTGGCCTTTCTGCTGCGATTAAAATTCGTCAACTTGCAATTGAAAACAACCTTAATGATCTGTCCGTTTGTGTCGTAGAAAAAGGCTCTGAAGTTGGTGCGCATATCCTTTCAGGTGCTGTGCTCGAACCGCGTGCGATCAATGAGTTGTTCCCTAACTGGAAAGAAGAAGGCGCGCCTTTAAATGTTCCAGTAACTGAAGATAAAACCTATTTCTTAATGTCTGCTGAAAAGTCACAAGAAGCGCCGCACTGGATGGTTCCTAAAACCATGCATAATGATGGCAACTATGTGATTTCACTTGGTAACGTGGTGCGTTGGTTAGGCCAAAAAGCTGAGGAATTAGAAGTTTCTATTTTCCCAGGTTTTGCTGCATCTGAAATTCTTTATCACGCTGATGGTACGGTTAAAGGCATCCAAACCGGTGATATGGGAATTGGTAAAGATGGTGAACCAACACATAACTTTACCCCAGGCTATGAACTA
The DNA here is from genome assembly GCF_044130335.1 of Acinetobacter halobius. Lineage (NCBI taxonomy): Bacteria > Pseudomonadati > Pseudomonadota > Gammaproteobacteria > Moraxellales > Moraxellaceae > Acinetobacter > Acinetobacter halobius. The sequence continues at coordinate 97,356 of NZ_JBIQOD010000005.1, read as the reverse complement.
CATGCCAAATACACGATTTTTGCTGAAGGCTGCCGTGGTCATTTAGGTAAGCGCCTGATTGCCAAGTTCGATCTCGATAAAGATGCAGACCCTCAACACTATGGTATCGGCATCAAAGAGCTGTGGGAAATTGACCCTGCGAAACACAAGCCAGGTTTGGTGATGCACGGTGCAGGTTGGCCTCTAGCTGAAACAGGTTCTTCTGGTGGTTGGTGGTTATATCACGCTGAAAACAACCAAGTCACTTTGGGTATGATCGTGGACTTATCTTACGAAAACCCACACATGTATCCATTTGCAGAAATGCAACGCTGGAAAACGCATCCACTGATTAAGCAGTATCTTGAAGGTGGTAAGCGTATTTCTTATGGCGCACGTGCTGTAGTGAAAGGCGGTTTCAACTCACTGCCGAAGTTTAGCTTCCCAGGTGGTTCTTTAATTGGTGATGATGCAGGCTTCCTAAACTTCGCTAAAATTAAAGGCTCTCACACGGCTATGAAGTCTGGCATGTTGTGCGGCGAAGCAGTATTCGAAGCGATTCAAGCAGGCGTTGAAAAAGGTGGTGATCTTGCCATTGCACGTGTGCTTGAAGGCGAAGACTTCTTTGCAAAAGAGTTAACCGCTTATACAGACAAGTTCAACAATAGCTGGTTAAAAGAAGAGTTATATCGTTCTCGTAACTTTGGCCCAGCAATGCACAAATTTGGTACGTTCGGTGGTGGTGCATTTAACTTCATCGACCAGAACGTGTTTAAAGTCCCATTTACATTGCATGACTTAGTGCCTGACTTCAGTACACTGAAAACTGTAGATACGGCAACATTTAAGCCGAACTATCCAAAACCAGATGGTAAGCTGACTTTTGACCGTTTATCTTCAGTATTTGTATCGAATACCGTACATGAAGAAAATCAGCCAGCACACTTGAAACTGACTGATGCTTCTATTCCTGTAAATATAAACTTACCAAAATGGGACGAGCCAGCTCAGCGCTACTGCCCTGCTGGTGTTTATGAAATTATGGAAGATAACGATGGTTCGAAGCGTTTCCAAATTAACGCGGCTAACTGTGTGCACTGTAAAACGTGTGATATTAAAGATCCATCTCAGAACATTACTTGGGTAACTCCTGAGGGTGGTGGTGGGCCGAATTACCCGAATATGTAATTCCTTGCGACACGGCAAAGCGGTTACTTTGCTAACCGTGTCTCATACCCGAACATGTAATGTTAAAAGAGGCTTACGCTGAGGCATATTTCCGCACAAGTGATCTCTTTTAGATTAAAAAAATCCCTTCAGCACTGAAGGGATTTTTTTAATTAATAGGCATCTGACTTTCTGCTAAAAACCATCACCGTTGGCCCTATCGCAGTATGCCCAACTCCATGATCTTGATAAATTTCAATCCGATAATCATCACACTGATAAACATATTTATTTTCAACTTGTTTCCAGCCGTTTTGCGCCACCTGAAATCTTTTTTAAGACTCGACTTTTAAAAACATCTAAATCGGTTTCATACGTCGCAAGAGGCCCATCTAAAAAACTTAAACTGTATGAAACAATCATTTTAGAATGTGGATCATAACGAATATGCTGTCCAATTTTTAAACCTGCAACATTCATCGTGTCTACAGGAACTTCACAAGATTTTGCCCAAGAAATTGAACAAAATAATGCAAAAATATGAGCCCATAAGAATACAGTTATTTTTCTCATTCTGATTTGCTTGGATGAACGTTATTTATTTTTCTCTACTCAAGCTCATTTTAAAAGGCCAAGACAAATCTCCTAACCTTTTTTAACCAAATAATGAAATTCCTTATTGCCATTTTCATCTAAACGTTCTTCTTGTAATAACAATTCATGCCCAAGATGCATACAAAATTTGGGAATATCCCAAGAAGTTGAATTGTCCGTTGCAAACACCTCAACCACATCTCCCGATTTAGACTTACGAATGGCCTGATGCAGCATCATCACAGGTTCAGGACAACGTAAACCACGGGTGTTTAATTGAATGCTTGGGCTTCGTTCCAAATCAGACATATTCAAACTCAAAAATTTAAAAACCTACCAATTTTAACACAACTCACCTTTCTACATTTCAATTCAATCACCCTTCGACGGCTCAAGTCTGCTATTTCAAAACATTTGATCTGATCATTCACTCAATCCTTGCTTAATTACAATAGACAACTGTGTTTTCTACGGTATGATAAAATTAAGTTTTTTAGATATTAAGCGTCTTTAGGAAAGATCATGCACGAGGAATCAGGCCCGTCGTGGGGAATGCGTGGCTTACGCAAATGGTTAGGTACCGCGCCAGAAACTCGCGATGAACTGTTAAAGTTAGTTCAAGATTCACGTCGTTTTTTAGAACCCGACACTGTTGCGATGTTAGAAGGCGTATTAGACCTTCCAGCAACCAAAGTCCGCGAGGTCATGACACCGCGTACATCCATGATCAGCCTACAAGAAGATGATGAGTTACTCGACATTTTACATACTTTGGTTGAGTCAGCACATTCACGTTTCCCAGTCTTTTCATCAGATCAACCTGACAATGTCGTCGGCATTTTGTTAGCGAAAGACTTATTGCCTTTCTTGACTGAACCAAACAATAAAGTGGATATACGTGCGCTAATGCGCCAGCCTTTATTTGTGCCTGAAAGCGCACGTTCAGACCAAGTGCTTCGCATGTTGAAAAATACCCAAACACACATTGCAGTGGTGATTGACGAATACGGTACAACCTCAGGTTTGGTAACGCTAGAAGACATTTTGGAAGAAATTGTCGGTGAAATTGAAGATGAGCACGACAAAATTGATGAAGAAGCGGAATATATTATTCCTGACAATGACCCAACCACGGCAAATACTTGGCTGGTTCAGGCACTTACACCAATCGAACACTTTAACAATCTTTTAGATGCAGACTTTTCTGATGATGAGGTTGAAACTGTGGGCGGTTTATTGCTTCAAAAAATTGGTTTAGTGAGTGATTTACAAGGTCAGGTGATTGATCTTGGAAATTGGGAATTTACCATTGTAGAAGCAGATGCACGTTCTATTCATCTGATTCGAGCCGTTCGTAAATGAGAGCTTACTTTGACAAACTGTTAACCCCTACTTCACAACAAAAACAGTTACCTTTAATTTATCCGCTTTTAATTGCCTTATTTTCTGGTGCTATTTTTAGTTTTGCACTGGCTCCGTATTACTATTGGTGGTTGGCAATTCTATCCCCAGCACTGCTCTATGCGACTTTACGCAAACGCAGTGCAAAGCAGGCCTTTGGCATTGGTTGGGCCTATGGTTTTGGCCTATGGTTCGTGGGGGCTTTTTGGCTCTATACTTCCATTCATGTCTATGGCGATACCAATAGTGCCTTAAGTGTTGGCATGATCGGGATTATGGCCTTGGTCATGGGCTTATTCACGGCTGTCCAAAGCTTTATTTACCGCCGTTTTTTCCCTGAAACACCACTGACCTTCGCCCCACTTTGGGTGCTTTTTGAATGGGCAAAAACGTGGGTCTTCACAGGCTTCCCTTGGCTGTTTGCAGGCTATGCCTTTACCGAACGTTTACTGGATGGTTATGCGCCATTATTTGGTATCTTCGGGGTGTCGTTTGTGGTCTTGGTTTTGGCCTGTGCACTGGTCGAAGTTTTAAACCGCCGCATCTTCTGGGTCATTCCTTCTGCCTTATTGGTACTTGGTGCATGGGGTGCATCAAAAATTGAATTCGTCTCCGCAAAAAATACGCCACCACTATCGGTTTCTTTAATTCAGGGCAATATTCCACAAGACTTAAAATGGCTCACTGAATATCAACTGAAAACACTCGGAATCTATGCCGATTTGACTAAAACAGAATGGGGACGTGACCTCATTGTTTGGCCTGAATCCTCTATTCCAATGTTCCAAAGTGATATTGAACCCTTTTTAGGTGCGATGACTGCGCAAGCCAAGAAAAGCAACACGGCGTGGGTCACGGGTATTCCGTATTGGGATATTTCAGGCTCTGAAGTGGCAGGTCGCCCCCTATACTACAACAGCATTATGGCCAATGGTGCTGAAGCTGAAGGCCTCTATAAAAAGCAACGTTTGGTGCCTTTTGGTGAATATATTCCGCTATCTGGTTTACTGAAATGGGTCTTGCCAGCTATGCAAAATGATCCGTCGATGAGTGGTTTCTCACGTGGCGAGCAACAGCAAAAACCGCTGTCTATTCATCAGCAACATTTAGGTGCAGCCATTTGCTATGAAGTGGCTTATCCGAACTTGACGCGTCGCAATGCCAGCCAAAGTGATTTCTTGGTGACGGTTTCCAATGATGCATGGTTTACGGGAACCGCAGGCCCTTTACAACATTTACAGATGGTGCAGATGCGCGCCAAAGAAAATGGACGCTGGTTTATCCGTGCCACCAATACAGGTGTGACGGCATTTATTGACTATCAGGGACATATCGTAAAGCGTGCTCCGCAAGATGTGGCAACCGTGCTTCGTGGCGAACTACCTGCTATGCAAGGTCAAACCCTATATACCCGTTTAAGTGACTGGCCAATTTTAGGTTTTTCAGTCTTTTTACTGATCTTGGGTTGGATCTATCGTCCACGTAAAGTCGATGTATCGTTTAAGTCTCGTCGATAATTCCTATTGTTAGATCAGACTTTTCCAAGGAAAACTCAAGCTGCGCTTGGGTTTTTCTTTTTCAGCTACAGTAACTTGGTACCTACTGGAACATCTGTATCAGGCACACACAGCACCACGCCTGCATCTGAATCATGAAAGCCTGTCACTAAGCACTCAGATTGGATAGGACCAATTTGTTTCTTCGGAAAGTTAACCACTGCCACCACCAATTTACCTAATAACAGTTCAGGTTGATAACGCTCAGTAATCTGTGCACTCGATTTCTTAATGCCAATCTCATGACCAAAGTCGACATGTAAAATATAAGCAGGCTGACGTGCTTGCTCAAAGACTTCGGCCTGAATAATACGTCCGACTCGGAGCTCGACTTTTAAAAAATCTGCCCAATCAATCTGTTCCATATTTCACTCTATCTTTATATTTTTTACAGTATAGAGAGCGAACACTAGGATCATATACGACGAAACAGACAAGTGATCCTATCTTTCTGCCATTCTTCATGACGCAATAAAAAACCGAGCATATATGCTCGGCTTTTTATCACAATGATGCATGTCAGTATTAAATTTGACTGACCAAATAGGACACCATCCCAGCTAAAAAGAGCATCGGGGTATAACGATAGACCATAACCACTTTTTGTTCTAATGCTGTAATCTGTACTTGATCGAGTGTGAGTACGGTTGCTTTTAACGCGGACCAAAAGCTCAAAACTGCCCATGTACTGAACAGACTGATTGCAAAGAAGCCTACCATAATTTGACTGCTGCCTTCAGTCGATTGCCAGAGACTTAAAACACCTTGAGCAACAGGAAGCATACTCAAAATCAAAAGAACAGATTTGAGCATCGACCAATGGAATTGGCTAACGTCATCCAACAAGGTTAATGCTTTCATTCTATTCTCCTCAGGCAAATCAGTTGCCATTAAGAACATTATGCAAGGATTTAAATAAATAAAAAGCCTATTTTTATCCATAATTTACATTATTTGTAATCAACAAATATGGGAATAATTCTTATTATAAATCTCAACCATTTTTATTATATTTAATATTTTAAAATCAAAAACTTAGATATTAATTTTAAATTAAGATGTATTATCATTACAGTGTCTATTGGCATAAGCTATGCACTGTAATGATATATTCAATTAAAGCCAATATATAATAATTCTCAATTAAGGTTGATACTGAATATCAGCATTGGTTTCTTCACCACCTTGTTGTCCATCCGCACCAAAAGAATATAAATCAAATGGTCGTCCATCGCTCCCAGGTGCAACATATTGAATGTCATTGTCCCAACTGTCTTTGGGATATCCACCTTTCACATAACCGCCTGGCAACCAATTTTTTGCAGACTCAGGCTTATTCACCAAAGCGTCAAGTCCACCCTCTTGCATCGAAGGGTATTTACCATTGTCCAATTTATATTGATCCAATGCTGCGGCAACCCCTTTAAGCGTAATAACGGTGGTATCCACTTTGGCTTTTTCACCGCGTCCCATCACATTAGGAACAATTAAGGCTGCCAACACACCTAAAATAACAATCACCACCATAACTTCAATTAAAGTAAAACCTGAAGCTTGGCGTCTATAGATTTTTGATTGCATGTGAATTTTCTCTTCCATCTTATATTTTTAAAATTAAATCATATTGTTCATGTTGACGATCGGTAGCATCACGGCAATCACAATCACCAAGACAATGCTTGCCATCAAAACCAACATCAATGGCTCAAGTAAAGCCAGCAAGGTCGATATCAGCGTTGTCACTTCTCGGTCTTGCATGGTCGATGCGCGCTCTAACATCCGATCCAATTCACCCGAGGTTTCACCACTTTTAATCATTTGTACCATCATCGGTGGGAAATAACCACTACGCTCCAACTGGGTCGCCAGGTTTCCACCTTCGGTCACTTTTTCTGCGGCATGATTGACCGCATCGCGAATCACCCAGTTATTACTCACTGCCGCGCCAATTTTTAACGCATCCACCAAGGGCACACCTGACTGGGTCAAAATCGACAAGGTGCTGGCAAAGCGTGCAGCATTTATACCACGCGAAAGTTTACCGAATAATGGCAGTTTGAGCGTTAAGCGATCAAAGGCATAATGCCCTGCTGTGGTTCTTAAAAATCGCAATAATAAGCCGATGCCTAACACACTGCCCACCAATAAAAACGGCCATGCCACGCGAATAAAATCACTGGCTTTCATCAAAGCCACAGTAATCCATGGTAAGGCATCTTTGCTTTGGTCAAAGGTTTTGACAATGTCAGGCACCACATAGGTCATGAGTCCCATCACAATGGCAAAAGACATCAGCATTAAAATAATCGGGTAAATCATCGCGCCTTGGATTTTCTTTTGCATCGCAAAGCGGTTTTCAGTGTAGTCTGCCAACTGATCTAAAATTAAGTCCAAATGTCCCGAACGCTCGCCAGCGGCAATCGTGGCAATGTACAACTCTGGAAAACGCCCCGACTGCTGTAAACCTTGTGCTAATGAATGACCTTCCAATACTTTAGAACGGACTGACATCAACAGGTTTTGTACGTGTGCTTTTTCTGACTGCTTTCCGACCGCACGAATGGCTTCTTCCAAAGGAATGGCCGCAGCGACAAGGACAGAAAGTTGACGTGTCAATAAAGCCAAATCATAAGCGGTAATTTGTTTTTGAAACCATGTTTTGCTGCTGTGCTTATCTTTTTGTTCAACAGGATCAACCGAGACTGGAATCAGCGCTTTATCACGAAGTTGTTGCCGAATTTGACGCGCTGAATCCCCTTCGAGCACGCCTTTTTGCTGCTTTCCTGCGGCATCGAGTGCGGTAAATTGATATGCTGGCATGATTACGCTTTCTAATTGTCCATTTAGTTATTTGGTGCTGTTGCATGTCAGCATCAAAATCATTCATATTCTAAGTTATAAATTATGTCATCACTCTAACACAACTCATTCATCACACAATCACAATTTCATCAGGACATTTTGAGCTTTTTATGCCAGAGAATACACTTTCCACCACACCGAGCTACCGTATTCGTGTGGCTGTTCCTGTTTATCTATATGACTGTTTTGACTATAGTTTAACGGCTGAACAATACCACCAAGCTGAAGTCGGTGCACGTGTGGCTGTCTCATTTGGTCGCCAAAATGTGGTCGGTGTCATTGTTGAGAAACTCACTGATGAGAAACCACTCGATTTAGGCTTTAAACTCAAAGCCATAACTGAGTTGCTCGATGACAGCGCTATTTTAGATGCTAAAGTTTTAAGTTTATTGACATGGGCAGCACAATATTACCAATTTCCGATTGGTGAAGTGATGCATGCCGCGTTACCTAGCTTTTTACGCCAAGGTAAGCCTTACAACCTATTGGCACGGATGTGGAAGCTGATTGATGACCATGCCGAAGACAAATTAAAGCGTTCTGAAAAACAACAAGATGCCTATAAAATTTTAAAACTACATCCCACAGGAACTTCTGAAAACATTTTAAATTTGGCTGGTGTAGAAACAACAACCTTAAAAACCTTAGAAAAAAAGCAAATCACCCAGTGCATCCTTGAAGCTCAAGACTTTAAACCGCAAGCCATGACACTGGCACAAATGCCTCTCACCCCCAATGAGGACCAAAAGCATGCCATTCAGCGTATTTTAAAAGTACGGAACAGCTATCAAGCGTTCTTACTCGATGGCTTAACGGGTAGTGGTAAAACTGAAGTCTATTTGCAAGTCATGCAAGAGGTTTTAAAACAAGGCAAACAAGTCTTGGTTTTAGTGCCTGAAATTGGTCTCACCCCACAAACAGTGAGTCGTTTTCAATCTCGCTTTCACTGTCATATTGCGCTACTACATTCAGGTTTGAATGATTCTAAGCGCCTGCAAGCTTGGCAAAGCGCACAAACAGGTAAAGCCTCAATTGTGATTGGCACACGTTCTGCTATCTATACGCCCCTTCCACATCTGGGTTTGATTGTCTTAGATGAAGAGCACGACTTATCATTCAAGCAACAAGAGGGCTTCCGCTACCACGCTCGTGATGTGGCCTTATACCGTGCACACTTAGAAAACTGTCCAATTATCCTCGGCTCTGCAACGCCCAGTATCGACAGTTATGCACTGGTCGAACAAAGTAAAATGATCCGCTTGGAACTGAACCAGCGGGCTGGTGCAGCAGTCATGCCAAAAATGCATGTGATTGATCTAAAAGTGGCACAAAAGCAAAATGGTATCAGCCAACAACTAATTCATGAAATACAGAAGCGTTTAGACAAAAAAGAACAGGTCTTGGTTTTTTTAAACCGTCGAGGCTATGCGCCCGTGTTAATCTGCGAGAGTTGTGGCTGGCAATCAAAATGCCCACATTGTGATGCCAATTTCACCGTACATCGAAAGCCTTATCAGCATCTCCACTGTCACCACTGTGGCACCATCCACCGTATGCCTGAGCACTGCCCGCAGTGTCAACATAATGAACTGAAACCGATTGGTTTAGGTACCGCAAAAGTTGAAGAAAACCTACAAGCGTTATTTCCCAATTTTGACGTGATTCGGGTTGATCGCGACTCCACCAGTCGAGTCGGTAGTTGGCAAAAAATTTATAATAAAATCCAAAAAAGCGAACCGATCATTTTACTCGGCACACAGATGTTAGCCAAAGGACATCACTTTCCTTATGTGACTTTGGTGGCGATTTTAGACATCGACTCAGGCTTACTCAGTGTTGACTTTCGTGCCACAGAACGTACCGCACAGCTCATCATCCAAGTTGCGGGACGCGCTGGACGTGGTGAGAAAAAAGGTGAGGTCTATTTACAAACTCTACGTCCAGATCATCCTTTGCTGAATACCCTTTTGGAATCGGGCTATCGTAGCTTTGCCAAGCAAACACTGAAAGAGCGTAAAGCTGCATGGATGCCCCCTTATCGCTATGCAGCTTTATTGCGCTGTGAGTCTAAACAACAAGAACTGAACCAAAGTTTTTTACAAGAACATGCACAAGCCCTGCGCCAAGCCTCAGAAAACACTATTGATATTTGGGGACCTATTCCTGCACCAATGGAACGTAAAGCTGGGCGCTATCAGGCGCATATGGTACTGCTCTCAAAAGACCGTGCACGTATGCACTTCTATATTCGTCAGTGGTGGCAAAATGTCTGGCACAACAAGCCGCATGGCATGAAATTAAGTCTCGATATTGACCCACAAGAGTTAAGTTAAGACCGTAGGTGAATAAGGCTTAGACCTGAGTCGCATTCTCCCTTAAACTTTAAACATAAAGAAAAAAATTTAGGACAGGGCAATGTCTCTACTGCTTCAAATCACCCTCTTTTTGGCTGCGGCACTGATGATCGTTCCGCTAGCCAAACGGCTCGGGATTGCCACCGTACTCGGCTATTTATTTACAGGTATTTTACTTGGCCCCAGTGTTTTAAATGTCGTCCATGACCCTGAGGATATTCATAAACTCGCTGAATACGGTGTGATTTTCTTGATGTTCATTATTGGACTGGAACTCCGACCACAACGTCTATGGGAAATGCGTAAATCCATATTCGTGATGGGGAGCTTACAAGTCGCTGTCTGCGGAATTCTACTCGCTTGCATCGTCTTTTTTGCCTTGCAACAACAGATTGCAGCCAGTGTTGTGATTGGTTTTGCCCTCGCTCTTTCCTCGACAGCCTTCGTTCTGCAACTTCTGAGCGAAAAACAACAACTCAACACCACGTTTGGTCAACAGTCCTTTTCCATTTTACTCTTTCAAGATATTGCTGCAATTCCGCTGATTGCAGTTATTCCCCTTCTTGCGGGAACAAGCTCAACCCATCATGGCATTGCCTACTTTGCCGCTATTGTTGCTACCTTTACAGGCTTATTCTTATTTAGTCGTTATCTCATGCGTCCATTTTTTCGCTTTGTGGCCAAAAGTGGCGCGCATGAACTGATTACCGCAGTCGGCTTATTTATTGTCTTAGGCGTGGTCGCGCTGATGGATGTCTTAGGTATCAGTACCACCTTGGGCGCATTTTTAACGGGAGTGTTACTTGCTGACTCTGAATTCCGTCATGAACTGGAAGCCAGTATTGCACCATTTAAAGGTCTACTTCTCGGTCTGTTTTTCATGACCGTCGGGATGAGTACCCAAGTTTCGCTCCTGTGGGAAACCCCAAGTCTGATTATTGGCGGTGCGTTATTGCTGATGTTGGTCAAACTGCTGGCATTAACGGCCATAGCTCGCTACTTCGAGTTTTCATGGCGCAATAGTTTGATGCTGGCAACCTGTTTGGCACAAGGCGGTGAATTTGCTTTTGTAGTGCTCAATGTGGCCATGAGTGAACATGTGATTACACAGGCCATTTTAGAGCCGATCAACCTGATCGTGACCTTGTCGATGATTCTGACGTCTATTCTATACTGGCTAATGAGTTCTTGGGTGGTACCGCTATTTGAAAAAGAAACTACTCCCGTCTATGACGACATTCCCGATCAACACAACCCAATGATTATTGCGGGTTTCGGGCGTGTTGGACAAATTGTAGCGCGACTGGTGCACTTACAACACCAGACTTTTACAGCCATTGATAGCAATATCGACAAGGTTGATTTTGTCAGAAACTACGGTGGTAAACTCTACTATGGAGATGCCACTCAACCCGATATCCTGCGTGCCGCAGGGATCGAACATGCCAAAGTTTTTGTGTTAGCCATTGATGACATTGAGGACTCAATGAATGTGGCACGCCATATTCGACTCAACTACCCTGACCTAAACTTACTGGTGCGGGCACGAGACCGACATCATGTGCACTTGCTGCGTGATCTAGGGGTCGAACATATTTGGCGTGAAACCTATTTATCATCCTTGGGGATGGCTTATTTTGCGCTGCGCAATCTCGGAATTGCTGAAGCTGATGCTTATAAGAGCATCGAATTATTCCGCGATTATGATGAAAAACTGCTCGCACAGCAGCAAAGCATTTATAACGATGAGCAGAAAGTGTATGAAACACATCGTAACGCTTTAGCCGAATTAGAACATCTGTTTGAAAGTGATACCCAATTGCGCCAAAGCCCTGTGGGGGTTGACCTACAGCGTGAGTTACAACATGACCGAATAGATGTGACACGGGATGAAGTAAAATGACTTGTGTTTTACAATATCGTCACCATTAAGACAGGATATTGGAGAAATTTATGTCTGATTTGCGTCAACGCTTTTATATTGAAGATAGTCCTGTTCGTGGTGAAGTGGTTCATCTTGAAGAAACCCTACAAACCATCTTGGCACAGCGTGATTATGCCCCAGCAATCCAAATACTGTTAGGCGAAATGCTCAGTGCCACGGCATTGCTTGCCAGCACCCTAAAAATTAAAGGCCGTATTAGTTTACAAATTCAGGCGTCAGGTAGCTTTAAATGGGCTATGGCGGAATGCAATCACCTCGGTGAAGTACGTGCTTTGGCGGATTATGAAGCTGACCCACGTTTTAACAGCGCTGAAAGTAGCAGTACCGTGTTGAGCACACTCGTCAGCCCAGTGCTGTTTATTAATATTGAACCTGAGTTTGGTGAGCGCTATCAAGGAATTGTGGCTTTAGATAAGCCAAATCTTGCAGGTTGCTTAATGCAGTATTATGACCTATCTGCACAAATTCCAACACGTATCGTCTTAGCCAGCTCAGCTCAGCGTTCAGGCGGATTACTCATTCAACTGTTACCGCGAAATAGTGAAGAAGAACAAGAACGTGTTGACCAAGACCTTTGGCCACGTCTAACCATGTTGACGGAGACACTTAAAGCAGAAGAGTTGACTGAGTTAGACACCAGCGAAATTCTTTACCGTCTTTATAACGAAGAAGACGTTCGTTTACCCGAAGTTGAAGCATTGAAATTCGGTTGTACCTGCTCAAAAGAACGTTGTGCTCATGCGCTTGAGCAAATTGGTGTAGAAGCTGTACGTGAAACACTAGAACATCAGAACCCCATTACCATGGACTGTCAGTTCTGTAACACACAATACAGCTTTAGTGCAGAAGAAGCGCTCGGCTTGTTTGGTGAGCACTTAAGCTAAGTCTTTCTCCTAGACATAAAAAAAGAGTAGCATCGCTGCTCTTTTTTTATGTCTTAAGTTTCATAAAAGTCATATTTTTCACATAAACCATCACTCTTATTCATAGATATTTTACTGGTCATTCCATTTAAATTTCGTTATAAATAAAACCATAATTTTTTTATGCCTTTTTTATATTTATTTTTCCTCGGGGCTTGGTTGTTATGAAACGATCTGTTTATCTTTTGGCACTCACCAGTAGCTTGGCTTTCTCCTGTTTTGCAGCGTCCGACCCATTACTTGGAAAATGGAAAACTATTGATGATAAGACGGGCTACTCGCTTGCAGATGTTGAAATTCAAAAAGATAAAAATAATCTCTATAGAGCTATCATCCTGAGTACACGTGAAATTCCAGGAGCAACCAAAATAGAAAATTGCACAAAATGTGATGGTGTGAATAAAAACCAGCCGATCATCGGGATGACGACTCAGTAATAATGGTAAGCACTTACGGATTCGAGGAACTTCGACCGAAAATGGCGGTGGACGTAACATCATCTGGGTCAAATATTAAGTATCCCTCATCAATCAAAGCCCCTTTCATTGGGGGCTTTTTTCTTGTCATGTTTTGAAACAATAAGGAACATATCTTTACTGTAGAAATCGACTAAAAGGCTGAATAATGATTAAAACTTAATCAATTTATAAATTCTTACTTATGCCGAAGAACCATTATGAAATACTCGGTTTAACGCGAGATGCGACAGCCGATCAAATTAAAAAAGCCTACCGTAAATTGGCGCGTAAGTACCATCCTGATGTCAGCAAAGAAGCCGATGCTGAAACACGTATGCAAGAACTCAACGTAGCTTATGACACCTTGAGTGATGAAACAAAAAAAGCGGAATACGACTTTGAGCTTGACCATCCGCAAGGTGCTCACCAATTTAATCAAAATACAGGCTTTGGTGGCTTTGAGGGTGCCTTTCGGAATGCACAGGGTGGTCAACAGGCACATGATTTTTCGGGCTTTGAAGACTTATTTGGTCGTTTTGGATCAGGCTTTGGTGGATCAAATTATCAATATCAACACCAAAATCGCACACCCCATAAAGGTGAAGACCAACATGCACGTTTAGATGTAAATTTGGATGTAGGCTTCCACGGCACTACCCAAACCATTACCTTACAGATCCCTACTTTAAATGCTTATGGTGAGGCCGAAATTCAGCGTAAAACGCTGGAAGTTAAAATTCCCAAAGGCATGAAAGAAGGACAACAGATTCGTTTAAGTGGTCAAGGACAGTCGGGTATTCAGGGGGGTGAAAATGGCGACCTCTATATCGAAATTTACTACAAAGACACAGACACCACACGTGTTGAAGGGCTCGACGTCTATCACCAATTCAACATTAGCCCGTGGGAAGCCGCTTTAGGACTGAGCACAACTGCCACCCTGCCAAATGGCCGCACACTACAAATCCAAATTCCTAAAAACGCGAAAAATGGGCAACAACTACGTTTAAAAGATCAGGGGATTCCAGCCAAAACCGCTGGGCATTTATATTTAATTTTAAATATTGTTCAACCTCCTGCGCAAAGTGAGCAAGAGCAACAGGCTTACCAAGCCTTTGCTGAAGCCTTTCCTCACTTCAAGCCGCGTCAGTCTTAAGGAGAAAATTATGACGACTATTCATTATCGTGAAATTATTTTAGACGGATGTCGACACGCTGAAATTGTTGATGAACAACATAGCTTTGATTTAAAGCATTTTGCTGAAGCTTGCGGACAAAGTCCGGAGTGGGTTTTACAGCTGTTGGAATATGACATTCTGCCTAACCGACCCGATAACCGTATTCACCAGTTTTTTGGTGATGATGTCTCACGTGCACGGCGAGCCTATCGCTTACAACGTGACTTTGATGCCAGCTTTACTGCTGTTGCAATGATGCTGGATTTAATTGATGAGGTTCAAAAACTCCGTCGTGAAGTGAAACACTTACACCTCACCGACCCAGTTAAACCAACTCAGCACTAGTTCTATAAAGAAAGATTGGCGCATGCCTTTCTTTCTTTTTTTTATGCTAAAAGAGGATTTGACGGCAACCATGAAACTTAAAGTTTGTAATAAAAAGACCAAGCACATGTTTCCTGAATACCGAGACATGATTCAACAGCTTAGAGAAGACAATCCGCATTTTTCTAAAATGTTTGATGACCATGAAGCGCTGGACAAGGAAATTTGTTTACTCGAACAAGATCCTGTTCGGATTCATCGTGGAGAGATTGAGCCCCTCAAACGCAAAAAGTTGTTCATTAAAGATCAACTTTATCGCATTTTAAAAGGAGCTCAACTCAAAACCTCTTAAATTTAAATGCTCTGCAACGCCCACATATCCGACTAATAAATTGAACAAGGATAGCGTTTGCCTCAAGAGCGTCAGGTTACAGCGCATTTGCTTTAACTGTCGATACAGAAAATCACCCAATTATTTTAATTTGGTGATTTTCTCTAAATCTTTAATCGTGCCTTTCACGGTTTGTTTAATCGGCTCATAATCCATAAACCAAAACAGGTTCATATGTTGATCCGCATGTTGTTGAGCCAGCATATCAATAACACTCTTTTCCCCGCGACCGACCAAATGCCGTCGATAGAAATAATAAAGCAACGTCATGGTGGTCATAAGCATAATGCCGAGCATAATCCAAAACCCTGTAGGTGACTTCAGCCCAGGAATAAACTCAAAATTCATTCCATATACCCCAGTCAACAAGGTCAGTGGTGCAAAAATAGCAGTGATAATCGCCAAAATACGCATGTTTTCATTGGTTTGATTAGCAATCGCTGAGAAATGCAGATCAATAGCGGCCTGTACCGCACTTCTCAAACGAATCGTGTGCTTTTGAATACGTTCAATATGACTGGTCAAATCGTCCACACGCACCAACATGATGTCTTGTTTTTCACTGCGCTTTTTCCCTTTCAAGTGCGAATAATTATCCACAATTTCATCGCGCAATTCCTGCAAAGTTTCGATCTGTTCTTCACACAAATTTTCTACCTGCTGAAAAGCCATATTTTCCTGCAATAATTGATGCCATCTGGTAAAACGACGATGCCCTTGCAAAAGCTCCTGCTGCCAAAACTCGACCCGCCGCGTGAGCGGAACTCGCAAGTCCAAATAACCATCGACCATATGGTTTAATAAACGCAGTGCTAAATCTAATGGAGTCGATGGGAGTTTTCGTGGCTTATTATGTTCTTCAATCGGACGCCCCAAAACAGTTTCAATCCGTTGAATATAACTTTCAACTTCTTTATTGCCCTGCTCTCTAACTGTAATCAAAACTTGTGGCGTGAGCATAAAACTAATGGGTGTCGTCGCCAAACCAAATACGCGCTCATGCTTTTCAACAGCCTGTGCATCAATCTTGATTTGGTCATCAGGTGTAATCAGCTTTCGGAAGATCAATAAATCATAGTCTTCCAACGTGTCGAATGCACAAGGATGTTCTAAATTTAAAATATCACGTAGGTGGTATTCATTTACCCATATCCCTGTTGCCGCGTAAATGTCTTGTTGCCAATGTTCAGCGCGATTTACTACGTCTTCACGGCTACACTCCACCCAGATAAATTCGGCTTCCTGCTCTGCAATCGGTTGTTTCTGCACATAGGTATGCTGTGCAGTAGGATGTTGATAGAAATAATAGCTTTGCATATCTCATTTATTATTGTCTGTCTTAGCCAGCATGATGCCATAAAAAAAGCCCTGAGCAAGCCAAAGTTTAATTTGGCAAAGCTCAAGGCTTTTCAATATCGCTCAACTCACATAGAACATACTCTGTGAATTGTCAGAACTTAAACTTGCTCGATGTCTTTCATCGTCAATTTGATACGACCACGGTTGTCTACGTCCGCAACTTGTACCTTAATTTCTTGACCTTCTTTCAACACGTCTGCCACGTTCGCAATGCGCTCGTTTGAGATTTGTGAAATATGAAGTAGACCATCAGTACCTGGAAGAATGTTAACAAAGGCACCGAATTCAACGATACGAATAACTTTACCAGTGTAAATTGTACCTGGTTCAATCTCAGCAGTCAGTGCTTGGATTTTTGCAACAGCAGCAGAAGCGGCTGCTTTAGTTTCACCAAATACACGTACTGTACCATTGTCTTCGATATCAATCGCTGCCTTGGTTTCTTCTGTAATGGCACGGATGGTTGCACCACCTTTACCAATCACGTCACGAATCTTGTCAGGGTTGATGTTGATGACTTGGAATGTCGGCGCATGCATTGAAATTTCAGGACGCGCACGTGAAATCACTTGGTTCATTTCATTGAGGATGTGCATACGACCCGCATACGCTTGGTTCAATGCAACTTCCATGATCTCTTCAGTGATACCTTCGATCTTGATATCCATCTGAAGTGCAGTAATACCGTTCGCAGAACCAGCTACTTTAAAGTCCATGTCACCTAAGTGATCTTCATCACCTAAAATGTCAGAAAGAACTGCGAAGCGCTCGCCTTCTTTGACTAGGCCCATTGCAATACCTGCAACTGGTGCTTTCAATGGAACACCTGCATCCATGAGTGATAATGAAGCACCACATACAGAAGCCATAGAAGATGAACCGTTTGATTCAGTAATATCCGATACAATACGAATCACGTACGGGAAGCGGTCAGCCGCAGGAAGAACAGCTTGAACACCACGACGCGCCAAACGACCGTGACCAATTTCACGACGCTTAGGACCAGATTCACGACCAGTTTCACCGACAGAGTATGCAGGGAAGTTGTAGTGCAACATGAAGTTGTCAGTTTTAGTCCCTGCTAGGGTATCAACCATCAACGCATCACGTGTATTACCTAAAGTCGTGGTTACCAATGCCTGAGTTTCACCACGTGTGAACAATGCAGAACCGTGAGCACGATCTAACACGCCAACTTGAACGTCAATTGCACGTACAGTTTTCGTGTCACGACCATCAATACGTGGCTTACCAGACAAGATGTTGTCACGTACTGTACGGTATTTTAAGTCTTCAAATAATTCGTCAACTTCAGCAGCAATACCAGTTTCATCTTCTTCAGGAACAAACTGAGCAACAGCTTCAGCATGAAGCGCATCTAATGCAGCATAACGGTCTTGCTTAACAGCAATTGTGTATGCTTCAGAGATTTTCGCTTCGAATGCTTCTTTCAATTTATCAAGAAGTTCTTCGTTTTTAACTGGCGCAACCCAAGTAGATTCAACTGCGCCCGCAGCTGCAGCAAACTCTTTAATTGCTTGAATTGCAATTTGCATTTCGTCATGACCGAAAAGTACAGCGCCTAACATTTGGTCTTCAGAAAGCTCTTTCGCTTCAGATTCAACCATCAATACAGCAGCTTCAGTACCTGCAACCACAAGGTCAAGATCAGATTCTTTAAGCTGTTCTAAAGTTGGGTTAAGGATGTATTCACCGTTGATTAAACCAACACGTGCGCCTGCGATTGGGCCTGCAAATGGAACACCAGCAATAGACATCGCAGCTGAAGCACCCAACATTGCAGCGATATCGCCTTCCATGGTTTTGTCCGAAGAAATAACAGTCGCTGTTACTTGGATTTCGTTGTAGAAACCTTCTGGGAACAATGGACGGATTGGACGGTCAATAAGACGTGAAATTAAAGTTTCAGCTTCAGACTGACGACCTTCACGCTTGCCATAACCACCTGGGATACGACCTGCAGCATATTGTTTTTCTTGGTAGTTAACAGTCAATGGGAAGAAGTCTTGACCTGCTTTTGCTTTTGGTTGAGCAACGATTGCAACAAGAACCTGTACACCACCCATCGTGATCACTACAGTGTTTGCTTGACGAGCAACACGACCTGTTTCTAAAACAACCGTGTGTTGACCATATTGGAATTCTTTACGAATAATATTAAACATAGACATGTATTGTTTTTTCCTAGTTCTTTTGAACAGTTATTTATCTAGTGGAGACCCCTAAGGTTTGGCATTCACATTACTTTTTTCAAGTAACGGTGGAAATGACAAAGCTTAGAAGCCGACCTCACCAGAAATTAAAAACATGATTTTAAGACACAAAGAAGGAGCGAAACATTCGCCCCTTCCCCATTACCTCGCGAAAGCGAGGTAGACTTTCTTTTTCAGCGATAAAGCATTCAAGATGCGATAGCCCGAAAATAAAAGTTTAATCGAATTAACGACGTAAACCTAAAGCAGCAATCAAGTCGCTGTAACGAGTAGCGTCTTTACCTTTAAGGTAGTCAAGAAGCTTACGACGTTGGTTAACCATACGGATTAAACCGCGACGGCTATGGTGGTCGTGTTTGTGCTCTTTGAAGTGACCTTGTAAGTCATTGATTTGAGCAGTTAAAAGAGCTACTTGAACCTCTGGTGAACCAGTGTCGTTTTCAGCGCGAGCAAATTTAGCAATGATCTCTGCGCGATCTGCGTTTGTTAAAGCCATTCGATTTCTCCGAGATGCTTATAAGTTACATTTGATACAAATCAAATTGATTCTTCAAAACCAATTTGACTGCCGTGCATCACTACAGCAAGTTCGATATTTTAAGGGATATGGCGCTATATTGCAAAAATGTTTTAAGTTCACAGTCAATTCAGCAACTGACTGCTTTGTACAAATCATGCACACTAGTGACAATGAGAATTTTCAATCGCAGACTCAAGTCAAATAAAAAACAAAGAATAGTGAGAAATTTGTGAAATTTTTATCCGCCAATACCTGTTATGTTCCCCAAGACCTCAACCACGTGATTCGTTCTAAGGATGAGGTCTCTGCTACTTTGGGTGGCATGAATGACGTACAAATTCAAAGCATTTGGGCCAGTGTAGAGTCCCTATATAAAACAGGAAACTACCCTTTTATCAGCCTCTGCTTACGTCGTCAGGGACAAATATTGTTAAATCGCAGCATTGGCTATGCCCAAGGCAACTCACCCGATGGTTTAGCGGCAGATGCAAAAATTGGCACACCCGATACACCAGTTTGCTTATTTTCTGCCTCTAAAATCGTCACAGCCATGTTGATTCATCTGTTGAATGAACAGGGCCAACTTAATTTACTGGATCCGATTAGCCACTATATCCCTGAATATGCGGTAAATGGCAAACAGCGTGCTACCATTTTTCATTTGCTGGCACATCGTGGTGGCATTCCTCGTATAGACAGTCAAGTCACACCCGAACTGCTATTTGATAAACATCAAATTTTAGAACAGCTTTATGCCGCACGACCTGTTTCAGCTTCGGGCACACACTTGGCTTATCATGCAGTTACCGCTGGCTATATTTTAGGAGAAATTATCGAGCGGGTCACAGGTCAGACGGCTCGTGAATTTCTAGCCCAAAATATCGAAAAGCCTATGGGACTAGATTATTTCAACTATGGTTTAAAACCTGAGTATCGAGCAGATGTCGCTTTAAACTATGCCACAGGTCTACATCCCAGTTTAGGCACAGATCATTATCTTGGTCGCGTCCTTGGTGGTGGTCTACAGCTCGCTGTCGATATCACCAATGACAGCCGTTTTATGGACACGATTTGCCCCGCGGGCAACATTTATACCAGTGCTGAACAAGCTGGTCGTTTCTTTGAAATGCTCTTGAGTGGTGGTGAATACCAAGGCAAACAAATCATGAGTAGCCAAACTGTATTACGCTCGACATTGGCTACATCAGGAGTCAGTTTAGATCGGACATTATTAGTCCCAATGCGTTATGCCTTAGGCCCAATGTTAGGCAGTAATCCTATTGGGTTATTTGGACCCATGACGGGACAAGCCTTTGGACATTTAGGCTTTTCCAATATTCTTTGCTGGGCCGACCCAGAGCGTGATATTAGCGTGTCACTGTTAACGACAGGCAAATCAGTCGTCGGGACTCACTTACCCGCTTTAGCAAAAACGCTTTATCAGATCTCAAAGCATTGTCCAAAAATTTTAAAGAGTCAGCGTCGCTTATTGTTTGCTACAGATCGGACAGAAAAAGATTTCATTTAAATACTTAGATTAGCATTTGAAGTGCAACACCATGCTCTTGAAATAATACCTGACTCGGACTTCTAAAGCCGAGTCTTTTTCTTGGTCGGTAGTTCAGTTTTGCAGTGATCTCTTCAATATATTGATCTGAATAATCATTTAAATCACTTCCTTTCAAAATATATTGTCTAATCAAGCCATTTGTATTTTCATTTGTGCCTCTTTGCCATGAGCTATATGGATCTGCAAAGTAAAAATCTATTTCTAATGCTTTTGCAATCTGTGCATGCAAACTAAATTCTTTACCATTATCTGCTGTGATCGTCTTTAAATTTATCTTCATTGGACTAAGCAATTCAATCGTAGTTGTTAATATATCTTCTCTCTTACGATTACAACATTTCTTCAACCAGAGATATCCTGTTTTGCGATCAACGATCGAGACCAATGATTGCTGATGATGTTTACCAACGATCGTATCAATCTCAAGATCTCCAAATCTTGAACGCTCTTCAACAACTAAAGGTCTCTCTTTGATATTTCTACGATTCGTGAGTTGACCACGTGTTTCAGGGTGACCATATTTTCTTTTACGTTGATTTCTAAAGCGTAGATTCTTATACAAACTTCCTCCAATACGTTTATCTCGATGAATATAGCGATAGATAGAATGCAAACTCACGGCAATATGCGAAGAAATTTGTTCTGGGCTCCATTGCAAAGACAATAACTTTTTTACCTCTTGCCATTGATCTTGTGAAATGGTTCTAGGATTTGGAGATAAACGCTTGCGAGCTAACTTATGAGCATGCTTTGCAAAGTAACCATTTCGACTTTTATTACGTTGAATTTCACGAATGATTGTAGAAGGTGTTCTTTGAAGTCTGAATGCGATATGCCGTTTAGAAAATCCTTCACGCAGTAAAGCGTAAATCTGATATCTTTCTTCTTGGGTAAGATGAGTATAGTTCATTGTGAAACTTTGACTTTGGTCGGTCGGTAGCAAAATGCTATTTCATCTTGCTCCAAACCTAAATTAATCTCTGTTGCACTTCATCTGAGAATCTAAGATATAAAAAAAAGCCCAAGTAGAACTTGGGCTTTTTTGCGCTGTAGTTTCTTCTATTTTTGTTCTTGTTGTTTTGTTTATCATTATAATTATGCGCTTTTCCGCGCTTTTTATTAAACATTCCATGTTTAATCAATCACGTCCTTATGTGACATATTTTGCCACATACTGCATGAGAAAGAAGTCGTATTTTTCGCATCTCTATGTAAGCGATTGCTTACAAAAAATCCTCAATTCATCCATATTTATTCAAAACATGTAGAGGAAAAATCCACTTATAAATTTAAATATATATTAAAAACAAAATATTAGATTAAAAAACTATCTTTTCAAGCTCTTCCCCTATCTCCTTTAAAAAACATATACTCACACAAGTACGCACAATATTTTTCTCAGTTGCAATGATGGGTCAAATCTCTCTGGATAAATGAATAAACAATTTTTGTCACAATCTGCCAATCCAGCAGACATAAAAAAGCCTTGTAGTCTCTCCCAAAACTACAAGGCTTAGCGGCTGTAAGTTTCCTCTTTCACTTACTTCACTGTAAGTTCGCTGTCTACTGACGTTATTATTATCTTTTTGCGATTATACTCAACATTCCGTGTTGAGCTCTTTATGTGAAGCCATCTTCTCAAAAACCTCAGTAAAGCTCTATGCGCAAATCTCCTGAATCAATGTAAGCTATTTCGTACAAAGCTCTTGTTTGTTTATTAAAACTTCACAATTGAATTTGTTGGTTAATTTTTCTTGATAGACCACTCTGCCGTGTCGTTCGTGTCACGATTGAGTGCACAAATGCATCACTATTCGCTAGTACGCTCACTACTTTTTTCGCACGTGTAATTGCAGTATAAATCAACTCTTTACTGAGTAATTTTTCAGCCTGCTGATCTAAAACCACCGCAGTATGAGTAAACTCAGAGCCTTGCGATTTGTGAATGGTCAGCGCAAAAGCTGTTTCTATATTTTTGGGTAATCGTGTCGCCATAACCCATTTATCCAGACTGGGGAAATAGACCTCAAACTGTAACTTACCTTGTTGAATACGCTCTAAGCACAGGCCAATGTCTCCGTTCGACAACCCCAGTTGATAGTCGTTATAGGTCATCATTACTGGACGGCCTAAGTACCATTCGCCTTGTTTGATTTGTTTTGATTGTTCCAATAAACGTTGCTCGATTTGCAAATTCAGCTGTTTTAAGCCGAAATGCCCATGACGTATCGCAGCAAGAATTCGATAATCATCAAAACATTGAACTACTTTGGATACGAGAGACTCATTAGGATTTTGCTGATATTGCTTTAAAGCTTCGATATAGCCCTGAAAGCCGAGCATCAACAGATCATAATAATGTTGTAACTGCTCTGCAGATAAAGCTTGCTCAGGCAAAAATTCGAGTTGTAGACAATCAACCTCGACCTGATCCAGCTCAACCACCTTCAAAGTCGTGGCATGTACTACTTGCTGTTGAAAAGTGTGCAATACGGTCTGTTTTTCGGCAGGATGCTTACTTAAATCAAAACACGGTTGCTGTTGAATAAATTGTGCCAACTTTCCAATCCGTGCATCTGATTTGAAACGGCGACTATTGACCAAATTGACTCTATTCTCAGCCAAAGCGGGTACGTGTTGTAAATCGGCAAGTACAGAACCGACATCGACCGAAGCCAACTGATCGGCATCTCCCAATAAAATCAAACGGGCTTGGTTCGGCATGGCTGCAAATAGCATCTGCGCCAAATTTAAATCCAACATGGAGGCTTCATCAACGACAATCACATCATAAGGCAAGGGTTGTCTGCTATGAAAACGCGGCTGTTGCGTGTTTCCTAGGCCCAAGAGTCGATGCAATGTCACAGGGTTTAAGTTTTTCAAATCTGGGCTAACTAAGTCTTGTAATTTTTCATCCTGAAAAGAATTCTGAAGGGCCTCTTTCATCCGCTGCGCCGCCTTACCTGTCGGTGCAGCCATCGCAATACGAATATCAGGCAGACTCTGCTTAAGCACCGCAATAATCCGCGCCAAGGTATAGGTTTTCCCTGTGCCTGGGCCACCTGTAATGATCGCGAGCGCCTGCTCGGCCACCATCGCCAAAGCCTGTTTTTGATAGGGATCTTCAAGTAAATCGGCATAAGCTGAAAGATCCACTTGCGTTAAATTTTGCAGTTTTAACCGTGCTACTTGCTCGGCCAAGGACTGCTCTAAAGCCCAATAACGATACAAATATAATTGCCCCTGATCATAGACAAACGGCGCTTTTTGTTGCTGTGCCTGCTGTTCATCTATCATCAGATCATTTAAGACAGTGGTAGCTTCAGCTGAAACCGAAATACAACTCTCACCGCGTAGCATGGCTTCAAGGACCTGTTGAATCACTTCACTTCGGGCTTCGGTGGGGCCTGTTTTACTTAGCGGTGACTGCTGAATAAACTGACTCCAACGCGTTAACCATGTATCTATCTCGACAGCCTGATCAATAGTGGCTTTACACACATTTTCCACACGGTTATCCTCAAAGTTATCCACAGCTTAATTGTTTGTTTATAGGTGACTAATTTCACTTAATTCAGCAGTTTTGCCTACATGATTTTCAGTAGAAGTATCCTCAGCAAAATAACCCAAGATGGCATCTAGTCTTAAAATAAACTCTGGGCTGGCATGCCAACTTAATACACCTTGGTTGGGCTGCCCATTCATCCCTCTCAAATAGAGATAACTCGCCTGACCCAGATGTTCTTCAATATCATAGTCCAGCAAATTCACTGTTAAATAACGATGCAAAGCCACCAAATACAAGCCCGCCTGCAACCAATAACTGGCATGTGACATATTCAATTGGATTGCGTCATAACTATAGCTCTGCTGATCTGCCCCTAAGAAATTACTTTTATAATCGGCAATGTGATAACGCTGACCATCAAAATAAACCAAATCAATCGAACCCGTCAGGTAACGAGCAGAGTTGGCTTCATTTAAGTCGAGCAGATCAATACCATATTCTTGAAACAATGCCTGTATGCGTTTAATCGCCAACACATGATCGGACAAGGACAAATAAAAAGGAAACTCAGCCAAGTGCTCATCGGCTTTGAGTTGCTTCAACTGAAAACCTGCATGCAAAGGCGTTTCGAGCACATCTGCTAACCACTCTTGCATCCACAGCACCAATTGAGTTTCATCATCCTGCCCAAATTCGTGTTGATATTTGCCCAATAACTCTTGCCACAGTAAGGGGCTATCATTTTTAAAACGACGATGAATTTCCAGTCCCCAGTCACGTGAGTCCTGAAAGTCAATATGCTCGAAAATTTCGTGCAGGAAAGTTCCCGCAGTCGTCCCCATTGGAAACTGCCGTTTAATCCACGCCAAAGGCTGACTCAGTTCCACATCCTCAAGTACAGGATGATTGATCTCATCATCCGCACTGCCAACTTTCTCATTCAAAACCGCCAAGGCATCCATTGCCTCTTTACGACTCAAATGCTGTGCCAACGCGCTAAAACTGGTTTTGGAACGTGGATAAAAACGCTGTTCAGGAAAGGCCAAAGCTTGCAACTGAATCACCTCTTGCTGCTCCGCTGGCTGTAAACGGATCGGCTTTTCAGTCAGCAGCACCTCATCACCACTGGCAGGATGCTCAAACAGATTACCGGCTTGGCCACGCCAAAATGCCAATGCCGTATTTGATTTATATTCCTGATCTTGCAGTAAGGCATATACGCGGTGGCTGGCGCGGGTCAGTGCGACGTACCATAAGCGATGCTGTTCTGCTTCGGCTCGTTCATTGTGTTGATCAATTGCGGCGGGATCTAACAGATTGGCATCATTTACCGCTACGATACGCTGTAACTCGCTCTGCCCTGTCGTCGGATTGATCTGTTCCAGCGTTGAAAAATTTAAGGTTTTATTCATTTCCTTAAAGTCTTTGTCGGCACCCAGCAAGAACACAATTTTAAACTCTAGACCTTTGGACTGATGAATGGTCATCAGCTGTACGCCTGTGGCATTGGAGAGTTTTCGCTCCAACTCCCACTCACGTTCCGCTGGTAAATGTAACTGTTTGAGATACCAATGATACAGTTTCTGCGCGCCTTGAAACTGCTCACTATGCTGACTCAATAACTCAGTCAAATGCCGTAGATTGACCACAGTCCGTTCGTTGTCTCGGCTTTGGTAGGCCACCAAGTTTTTCCACACCTTAAACAGGTTTAAAGCGTACTGCCATGCACTTAAAAAGCCTTTATTGATCCACATGTCACGGATATCATCAAAATCCGCCATAAACTGGCTCAGACCGTTGGCTTGCTTTTCCAGTTCCAGTAACTGTTTTAAATCAATTGCCAATAGCCTGCTCAAAAGCGCACGGCGAACTTTGGCTTCATCAAAAGGATGCATCATTGCAGTCAATAGCGCACCGACATCTTTCGCGACCTGACTTTCAAACACACTGCGTTTAGACGGACGGTTGACCAAAATTCCCAAACGCTCTAGTTCAAACTGAACTTTGTCCAAGCCATCATGGTTTTTCGACAACACTGCGATATCATTTGCACCCATAAACTGTGGCGGATCATCTGCCACATACAGTTGCTGTTGAATGCCTTGGTTGATTAAATCACGGATTTTCCATGCCACTTGTTGAGCTTCATTCTTTTTATCTTCAAGTAACAGCCAACGCAGCGGAACATGGTTTTCACCCTGTGCATCGACCAAAGCGGGATGGGGTCGAGTCCCTGCTTCTACAGGCTGATAATAGACCTGCTCACCAAAGTCCTGTTGGCGTTGGAATAAAGCATCCACCACCTGTACCAGCTTTTGCACAGAGCGATGATTATATTTCAAACTATACTGCCGACCTTGCTTTGCCAAAACATCTAAACGTGCCTTGTTATAGGTCAGCATGTCCCCCCCACGAAAGCCATAAATAGCTTGTTTCGGATCACCGACCATAATCATACAGCCTTGATGATAGCGCTCGGCATCACGCCAAATCCGCGCTAGCATGTCATCTTGGTCTTGGTTGGTGTCTTGAAACTCATCCACTAAAATGAGTGGATAGCGTGCTTGTACAAACTGGGCAAAGCGCCTGCCCTGCTCGCCCTGTAAAGCTTCTGACAAGGTCCGAATTTGTTGGGCAAAAGTCGTTTCACTCTTTTGCTGCAACACTTGTGGTAAACGCTTTTTCACCTCGGAGCTTAAGTGATATTTTAAATACGCATCCAGCACATCCAAATTAAGCTCTAGCTCTGCCAACGCCTCTAGGAAACTGCGCACCTGTCGCCACACTGGATGCTGTTCAAACTGTTCCAATACATCCACGGCACATTTGTTTAAGACTTTTTTCGTCGCGAGGTCGGTCAAGTGCTTTAAGGTTTTTTCAAAATGTGGCGCAAACAAGGCATAAGCCCGTTGCTCTTTCAGTGCAGTCAAAAAAGCAGGTAAGTCCTGACATAAAATACGCTGCATCAAAGCATCGGTGCGCCACTTTTTCCCCAGCACTGCATGGTACTGCCCCTCAGGAGCATAATAGTCCTTCAAGCTTTCAATTTGCGTCACATCCAGCGCAGTAAATTGATCAATGGCTTGTTCAAATTGTGTCAAATCAAGTGCAGGTTTTTCCACCTGTTGAAACTGTGCTGATGCAAAGTTCAAACTATTTTCGACAATCGGCACATAAGCCTGTTCGGTTTTTAATTTTTGTTTTAACAGTAAATAATTCACCACAGGCTGCGGCTGTGCCTGAATCCACTCGCGTAACACATCATGAATGAGCTGTTGAGTATAACTCTGCGCATCATCGGTGATATCTGCACGCTCAATCTTGCCACTTTCAAAAGAAAACTCACGCAGTAGCTTTTGACTAAAACTGTCCAATGTCCCGACAAATAACTCATCTAACTGGTCAATCACTAACTTCAAACGCTCTTGAGCGAAACCGACCCGCTGTGCATAGTCTGTCAGCACTTTGATAAAAAGTGGATCCTGTTCAACAGATATTTTGGCCTGTATTTCTCGCTCGGTCAGACTCTGGCAACCTTCAAAATAACGTAAGGTTTCAATCAAACGTGCTCGAACGCGACTTTTCAGCTCCGCGGCGGCAGCACGGGTGAAGGTGGTTGCAATCACCTGATTCGGCAAATAGGCTCCGAGAAAAATGCGTACCATTAAACTGGATAAAGTAAAAGTCTTGCCTGTACCTGCTGAAGCCTCAATCCAATGCAAGCCCTGAAAGCTCATATCGGCAATGGGTTGATAAGACATGTTCGATGGAGTGACCTGAGACTGGGCTGTCATGACTTAGTCCTCAAGGCTTTGCTGATGCAAAAAAATCGGATGATATAGCTCATAAGAAAACTGCTCACAGGCATGGGCAAGTAATGCTTTGGCATCCTGCTCTTGTAAAATAAACTGCCAGTCGCGGTGTGCTTTATTGGCTTCATTTTCAGTCATTGAAAAACCACTAAAGCGACCATCTTCTTCCCAAACTTTATAAATGGCATCCATATCCGCAATCACCATCTGTTCCTGATCATTCAGTTGCCATTCATGCATTTTATCTTTTTCTGCAATTTTCAACAGCAAGGCCGCAGGTAAAACCAAGGGCTGAGTTTGTGCATACTCCCATGCTTTCAACCAAGGCTTGAGCCATTCACGCGCCTGATTTGAACTCACACCAGTACATAAAATGGTTCGGTCACTAAACACCACAATGCGTTGATATTGCTGTCCGCCCTCACCTAAATTCACATAAGCCAACCACAATAAATACTCCAACCAAACTTTGGCACGGCGCTTTGCTCTTGCACTAGACGCTTCCAGACTGACCCATTTTTCAGCACTGTATTTGGCTAAGGTAATATTGATCTGTAAATGTTCATTCACCTTCCAGACTTGTTGGGTCGTGGCTGTGGCCTCAGGTGCATAGCGTTGTAAACGGGTCAGCAAGCGCTGCTGCTCAAGCACGCTCATTTGCCAGACCCCATCTTGCACTTTACCAATCGGGAGTTGATCCATCAGAAGGTTGGCATCTGCTTCTGCTTCATGTTGTTGTAAAAAATGACGAATGGCATAACGTCCTAAACCATCAAGTAGTAACGGCTCTTGCGTTGCAGGAATCTCTTCTGGTTTTAAGTTTTCCACGCCTAAAGTCTTGAGATACAGCCGTGCAGGGAAAGTGATGTCCTGAATCCACTGCTGACTATCAAGAACTTGAATGTCTTGCTCTAATTTTGGATACCGCGTGTTGACCCAACTGCTGCGTTGCCCTGATGCATGTTGTAGTTGTCTCGCGACCTGAAACCATTGATCTTGAAAACGGATACTGTGCTCAGACTCAAAACCACATGGATCAAAAGGCAATAAAGGATGAACATGATACAGCGATGCCAACTGTGCAGGCACAGCCACGCCATGCTGATCAACCGTTGCATTGACACTCTTGGTCTGTGTGTCAGGCTGCACAATAAAGGCCATATGCTGAATCAGTTCTTGCAACACTGTAGACGGATCACGGACTTCACCATCGTTGATATCAAAGCCATTATAAAATAACCATACGTTCTCTTGTGCCAACAACAACGCATCTAGAAAAGCCCTTTGATCGTCTTCCAAACGCGAACGATCCCCCAGCTGTGGCTTCAGTAAATCCATCAAGTCAAAAGGCAAATGCGCACTGCGGTTAGGAAACTTGCCACTGTCCAAGCCCAACATCACAATCAGCTTATACGGCACAGGTCGAATCTGACCAATTTGACTAAATGTGATCTGCCCTGTAGGTTCAGCATAGTCCAATTGCGCTTCTAAGGTCTTTTGAATTTCCTCTAACACATAAGGTAAAGGTAAACTTAAACTGCGCAGTGCATGATGATCGTGTTCGTCATAGAAACTTGCCAAAGTCAGCATACGTTCTTGTTTTTTGACGATCTTATACACTGCGGCCAAAGACTCGACACCTGCAGCTTCAAACTCGCGAATATCATCCATCAAACAATTCAGCCAAATTTCTGCCGTCGTCCGTTGTCCTGTTTCATGCGCGATCATCCACTCGGAACGGTGTTTAAAATCCTGATAAATTTCAATCAAAACACCAATCAGCTCAAAATCACTCGACTGTACTTGGGCATAGCTCAAGGTCTCATGAAACAGCACATGTTCTGGTACAGCGACGCCCAAAGCCAAACGATCTAAAGCAAACTTCAGACTATAACGATAGTCCTCATCCCCTGCGGCCAGACTGCGTTTTAAATGTTCAGCATCTAATCCGCGCTTAAAGCCCGCGTTGATCAATAGCTCAGTCATCCGCTCAATCATATTCATGTCTAAGCCATAACGTTGCTGCGTTGCATTTAAACTGAGCCAATCGGCAAAGTCCTCAATACTGAAACGCCCCCGCACCAAGACCATCCGTCCCAACACAGCTCGCCATGCATTTAAAGCATCAAGTTGAGTCACGCCTGCCAGCTTAATTGGCAAATAAATACTGTCTTTACTCAGTTGATGGCCCTTTTGCAAAGCCTCACGCTCATGCGGAGGCGGTGCAAAAACACTGCGAATAAACGGCTCTAGCTCAGTCAAACTCGGTGTCAACACCAAAATATCGCTTGGACGTCGCGGTGCTTCAGCCGTACCCTGAGCCAACCAATGCGTCAGTTGATCTTTGAGGACTTCAAGCTGTCTGAGGCTGGAATGACAGACATGAATCTGAATTGAATCATCCTGTTCAGCCAAGACATACTGATGCTGTTCAGGCTCTACCAAATACAGGACATCAGACTGAATTTTACCAAGTAAAGTTTCTGGGTATTCATCCACAAAGACATCGGCCCATACTCCATCTTCACCTGAAGAAAGACTGGAAAGTAAAGAGAAATGGTCGCGTGCCTGTTTACCAAATCGGGTCAGTAAAGGATGACGAGACTCTCGGGTTTCTGCATTAAAATTGAGGGTAAACTCATCAAAAAACTGCTGAATCTCTGCATCATTGGCATTTGGATTTTTTTCAATAAAACGCTGCTTTACCCGCGCGTCATAACGCGCTTTCCAGTTAGGATCGACACTGTCCGCCCAGTATTCTTGCGATGGGTTATAGTGAAAAATAAAGATATCAAGGTATTGCCCCAAGCGGTGCAAAAACTCCAATTGCTTTGGCGGTAAATCTAGAACAGTAAACACCACCAACTGCGCAGGTAACTTTTTCAGCGCAGCTTCTCGGGTCTCTGCTTGATCGAGTAAGTCCCAAAATGCCGTATCAATACGCTGAATTTGTTCAAAGTCGGCATGGAACACCACCTGCCAGAGCCAACGTTGCCAAGCCTCTAGCTCATGCGCTTGATTGAGTTGGAAAGCACTGAGTTCTTGCTGAGTTTTAAAGAACATCTGCTCCAAATCAAGCGGCTGGTTTTTGCCCCACGCTTGTAACCAATTGGTCTGACAACGGCAGCTTTGCACTGGACAACCTTTGGTGCAATGCCCACGATAATCCATATAAAAACTAAACAGCCGTGAAACCTGCTCCGCCACCCAATACAGCATGCTTTGTTTTTTCAGCTGTTTATCAATGCCTTGTTGCAAACGGTCAGCACTGGCATAAATCCGCTGAATAATAGGATATAACGGATGGGCAACCTCTAAAGGATTCAGCTCAGCCTGTATAAATTCTTTTAAGGCTTGGAAGACGCGCCATTTAATAATCAATCGCGGAATATTGGCTTTACGGACTTCATCTTTTTGATCGAGCAAAACCCACTGATAAGCCGACCATTGAAAACCACGGATACGATGATGAAACTGTGTGTTGGCACTGATGCCCTGCTGTTCTGCCAACTTTTGTGTTAGCCATGCCTCAACCGCAGGTGAAGGGACAATAAAGTGCTGTGCTTGCAGTACTTGAAAGGCATTTTTGGCCGGTTTAAAGACGGTTTTTTGCATGGCTTGCAACAGAACATCAATACGCTGACTTTGTATTACGTGTATTGCCATGTTTCCTCTCAAATGACCATCTTATGAAAAATCTACAAAAGCACACAGATTATTGACTATACTTCTGGTTCTGTCTATGTCACTTTGATGACATATTTCTATTTAAAATTTGCTTTAAAATAGACACTTTAAGCAAAACTAGAATCAATGTGAATCAGGATATTTTAGGGTTTAAAAGATGAAATTAGAGCACATTCCAGAAAAAATTGATCCCGCTTTAAATTTAGAACAAATTCGCGAAGAATGTTTAGAACTGGTTAAAAAACGGGCTTATGTTTCCGCAGGTGCAGCGGTCATTCCTGTTCCTTTTCTCGATGTGGTGATTGATGTCGGGATTTTGTCACAACTAATCCCTGAAATTAATGCCCGCTTTGGCCTAACCCCTGAGCAAGTCAGTGTTTACGACCCAGAAACCAAGCAAATACATTGGTCAGAACTGCGTAAACGTGGCGTGGAATTCTCTGGACTGGTGGTCGCACGTACAGCCGTGAAAAAATCCATCAATAACATGGCAGCCAAATTCATTACCAAACAAGTCACCAAATTTATTCCCCTTGGTGGACAGATGATTGCAGCAAGTTTGGGCTACTTTGTGATGAAAAAAATTGCAGAAACCCATGTCGAGGAATCGTATAAGTTGGCTAAAGGTATTCAACTAAAACAGGTCGTTGAACAAGGTGTTCCTGTTGCAGCGCCGGTGACCCAAATTCCTTTAGGTTAATAATTAGAGCTGAATTATTCTCTATATAAAGATGGTCAAATCACCGTCATGCCAGTCCATTAGAAACCTGACTGGCATTTCTTTTTAAACCCTAAATTCTTTCCATACGCGACAATATCATTCGCAACCTGCTCAACCTTGAATAAGCCAAATGACCTTCCTCTGGGTCTCTTACTTAATCTGAGGTTTCTCGATCTGCTTTGAGCTGTTTTAAAATTGCCCTTAAAACCTCAATTCGTGCCTGCTGCTTATCATTGGTAGAAATGATATACCAAGGGGCACAGCGCGTATCGGTATGTGCGAACATATCTGCAGCTGCTTTTAAATAGTCATCCCACTTGTCGCGATTACGCCAATCTTCTTCCGTAATCTTAAAGCGTTTATGCGGAGTACTTTCACGGGCTTTAAAACGCGCCGCTTGCTCATCTTTATCAATCGCCAACCAAAACTTTATCAGCACCGTTTGACTATTCACCAAATTTTTTTCAAAACGATTAATTTCCGCATAGGCCCGTTGCCACTCCACCTCGGTTGCGAAACCCTCGACTCGTTCAACCAGAACACGCCCATACCACGTCCGATCAAAAATGGTAATGTCATCCGACTGCAACTTACTCCAAAAACGCCACAAATATGGACGACGTAACTCATATTTTTCAGGTGCGCCAATGGTATGAATTTCATATTCCCGTGGGTCGAGCTTTTTCACAATGCGCTTAATCGCTCCCCCTTTACCCGCAGCATCCATCCCTTCAAAAGCAATCACCACTTTACGGTCATCACAGCGGATGGCATCAGCCACTTGTTTGGTCAGTTTCTTTAACTCTGCTTTATAGCTGTCCGCCTCCGCGGTCACAGGGGCAAACTGCGTCAAACTTTCTGGTACAGCGGCCTGCTGCCACTTTAATGCCGCCTTTTTCTCGTGTTCTGGACAGTGACATAACGCCGTTAAAATGGCTTGTGCAAAATTGTGATTACGCACATCTTCATCTTCACCATCAATGATTTGCCAGTCGTCAGTGAAGCGCATACGTAGTTTTTGCAAAGTGTCGTATTGTTTTTTATTACGCCAGTCTAACCCATGCAACTTATGCCAATGCACTTCACTCGGGTCCATGTCATCTAGACGTTTTTGCAGAGACTTCCACGACAAATCGAACCAGACTTTTAACACATCTACATTGTTGTTTTTTAAGTCCTGCTCAAAAGCCCGCATATTGCTGATGTATTCGTCAAACAAAGTGTCGTCTAAAGGCTTGGAAGCATGCATGGCCGTAGCCAACAAGTCCCCATACCAGTTACCAAACCACACCATAATTTGTCCCTCAGCAGGTACAAATCGAGTATAAGGCTGCCAAAACGGTTGTTTTAGATTAAACAAATGTGGAGTATCTGCTTTGACATATAAAAACCGCGGATCGACCCATTCACGCAGTTGCTTCACTGCTTCGCCCTTGCCCGCAAGCTCGATTCCACTAACCAGAATCACTAAACTTTTTGCATTACTCTGATCACGGGTATTCATCAACGCATATTGCGCTTCAATTAAATCCAATGAAAGTTGTTCTTCATTCAGCTCTGTATTGACTGTTATTTCTGTGTTCATAACCCCGCCTTTCTTGTATTTAATCAGATCACTAGACCCCAAAAGATCATGCTATACATGGTTTTCAAAGCTACCTTTTGACTACTTCTACAGCAAACTGACTGCAAATAAATAGTTTTTTTGTCACTTTGTCATAGCGAGTTCGATCATCACACACTAAGATTTAACTATCTTAAAATAGAACTGAGACAGCAAATGTCCAAACTCGCCGCCCTCGATGAGCTTTTAGAACAGTATTACCAGTTACATTATCATCAAGATTCGGTGCTCTTCCAACGTTTGCAGGATGTACAAAGTTGGCAAAAACAGCGAATGCAGCGCACTCACAACAAAGCTTTCGCAGAAAAGCAAAATCTGTTGATGGCCGAGTATTTTATCAACCGTTTATATGGTGGCCCAGATTTTGATGCTTTGGCGGGACAAATTGCACGTTTAAATCGCTATGCACACAAAGCTGAAAAATTGATTCCTGAAAATGCCATTAAAACAGGTACCTCGGGAGTTGAATTGGCGATTTTGGCCGTACGACTAGACGAACAAGTGGCGATACAGCTCCTCAAGGAACATCATCCTAACGAGCCTTTAAGCGACGACTTAATGCGCCAAGCCTATTTAAAACTGGAACAAGGCGAAGATCGTCTCAAACAATTGTATTTACTCGACCAACTCGGTAAAAACCTCGATAAATACATGCGCTCTTTTATGGTCTATACCGCTTTTAAGATGTGTAAAGGCACCGCCAATAAATACAACTTCAATATCATGTATGATTTTATGCAAGATGGCTTTTTGGCCATGAAACCGCTAAAGTCGGCGGAGAAATTTGTGAAAGACTTTACTGCGGTGGAACGTCAAATTATTGACAAAGTACATTCGGGTCATCTATACCCATTTCAGTAAATTTCAGATTATTCCTTGATAAAAATAAGGCAGTGGCTGCATAGCTCTGCTGTTTTTCTGTATATTATTCAGCACAATTGCATGATGGTTACTGTACAACGTCTTAGAATCTGTCATCATGCATGCACTGCAACATTTACCCTATTGCTATGTTAGGAGTGACTCCCATGTCGAATGAAAATCAAACGCCTACCGCTAATCCAGAGTCGGCACAAAACACAGACAAAGTGAGTCCATTTTTAACTGAACCATTACCCCAAGGCACAGCACAAGGTCAGCAAAAATCATTACAACAACAGTTGACTGAAACCCCAGTGACGGGTTCTGTACCCAAATACAATCTTCCTCGCGGTGCTAACACAGGCAACGTCGGTAGTACCACACACTTTGGTTACCAAACGGTCAGCAGTGAAGACAAAGCTCAAAAAGTGGCTGAAGTTTTCCACTCAGTTGCGAGCAAATACGACATTATGAATGACTTGATGTCGTTTGGTATTCACCGTCTGTGGAAACGCTTTGCGATCAATATGTCTGGGGTACGTCGTGGTCAACGCGTGCTAGATATTGCTGGCGGGACAGGTGACTTGGCTAAAGTATTTAGTCGTGAAGTCGGTCCTACTGGTCATGTGGTACTTTCAGACATTAACGAATCTATGCTTAATGTTGGCCGTGACCGCCTGATTGATGCTGGCTGTACCAATGTTGATTTCGTATTAGCCAATGCTGAAACCCTAGAGCCATTTGAAGACAACAGCTTCGACCTACTCACCATCTCATTTGGTCTACGTAATGTGACCGATAAAGATGCGGCACTTGCTGCGATGTATCGCGTGCTTAAGCCAGGTGGTCGTTTATTGGTCTTAGAGTTTTCTAAACCTGTATTTGAGCCATTTTCAAAACTGTACGACCTATACTCGTTCACCGCACTGCCGATCATGGGAAAAATCATTGCCAATGACTCAGAAAGCTATAAATATTTAGCCGAGTCGATTCGTATGCACCCAGACCAACGCACGCTCAAAGGCATGATGGAAAATGCAGGCTTCCAAAACTGTGACTATCACAACCTGACAGGTGGTATCGTTGCTGTACACCGTGGTTTTAAACTTTAAAATTAAACGTTTAAGGGCAAATTATGTGGTCGATTCTGGCACTCGGTGCAGTTGAACGATTAATTCATCATGTGATTAATTTGGATGCGATCACTCGCATCCAGCTCAATGAACTACAAGGCAAGATGTTACGTGTGGTGATCGCATCCCCGCAACTGTCTGTAGATGTGTTCTTTGACCACACTAAAGTGCGCTTAGAACCTACCGTTACGGGGCATAGTGAAACAGCATCCATTTTTGAACAACGCCCTTTTGATCAAGCTCAGTCTCACACCCCAGCAACCGCGACTTTAACGGTGGCCAATGTGGTTGAGCTATTCAAGCTTTTACTGGCGGATGATGTTGGCAATATCCCGCTCCAAGGTGATTATCACCTTCTGCAAGATATTCAACGGATTATGCAACAAGCTGAGCCAGACTTGGCTGCGCATCTAAGCCCGTGGCTTGGCCCAAGTTTGGCGCATGAACTGGCCAAAATCCAACTGGCACCGAAGCACATCAAACAAACCTTACAAAGTCATTTGTTTTTTGCTGAAGATGCCTTAAAAGAAGACAGTGGTCTATTTGCCCCGCGTTGGCAAATGGATGATCTACACCAAGACACCCGTATTCTGAATCAAAACTTAGATCGTGCCGAAGCCAAAATTCAACAGCTTCAAGCACAGATTGACACTCAAGACTCAACTCAAAACTAGGTATTTGCATATATGATTCCGCACGTTTCACGTTTACTCGAACTTTGGCGCATTGCCGCGCACTATAGACTCGACACGTTGTTTCCTGCGGAAGAATTGCCTGAAAAAGCACGTCATGCACTAGGGCTAATTCGCATGCATCCAGCGGCATGGTCCAGCCGTGAACGCAAAAACCCATTGAAGCTGAAACTGGCTTTAGAGGAAATGGGACCACTGGCGATTAAAATGGGACAACTCCTGTCTACTCGTCGTGACCTGATTCCACCTGAAGTGCTACAACAACTGGTTTTACTCCAAGACCGTGTCAAACCGTTTGGTTCTGATGTGGCGAAAATGCGTATTCAAGAATCACTGAAAGCCGATGTAAATACGCTGTTTGCACGCTTCGACGAACAGCCATTGGCAGCCGCCTCGATTGCTCAAGTCCATACGGCGGCTTTACATGATGGCCGCGAAGTGGTGGTGAAAGTCACCCGTCCCGATATTCGTAGTCAAATTTTACAAGACTTTGAAATTTTAGAATGGCTGGGCGACTTTCTGGAAAAACGCCTAGAAGCCGCGCGGGCACTGCACTTATCTGAAATTATTCAGGACTATCGTCAAGTCATTTTAAATGAACTGGATTTGACCTTAGAAGCCGACAACACCCGTCGTATGCGCCATTACTTTACAGGCTCAAGCATGATGTATGTGCCTGAAGTCTATATGGACAGCAAAGACGTGATGGTGGCTGAACGCATTACGGGCGTTCCCATTTCAGACATTGAAACCTTTGAAAAGCTGGGCATGGATCGTAAAGATCTGGCGGAAAAAGGCTTAACCATTTTCTTTACCCAAGTCTTCCGTGACAACTTTTTCCATGCCGACATGCATCCGGGCAATGTCTTCGTTGAAACCCTCAACCCAAGCCAACCACGTTATATTGCGTTGGACTGTGCCATTATGGGTGAGTTGTCGAAGCACGACCAAATGACTGTGGCACGTATGCTGCTTGCAGTCATGAACAGCGACTTTATGCAACTGATTCAAATCGTGCATCAAGCTGGTTGGATTCCACCGGGCACAGACCAAGATGCTCTAGCACGTGAAATGCGTCGCACGGTCGGGCCAATGGTGTCCAAACCCATGCATGAATTGGACTTCGCAGGCATTTTGATTCAAGTGATGGATATCGCACGTCGTTTCCATTTGGAAATTCCACCACAGTTGATGCTACTGCTTAAAACCCTCGTGCATGTTGAGGGTTTAGGCACAGACCTTTACCCTGAGCTGGACATTTGGAGTTTAGCAAAGCCAATCCTGACCGATTGGATCAAAGCACAAATGAATCCACAGAAGAACCTAAAAGAGCTGGGACAAAAAATTCCGGACTTACTTTTAGGGGCGCAAGACTTCCCAACGCTGTTGGTCGATAGCTTAAATGGTCTTAAAAACCAATCGGCTTGGCATGCTAAACAGCTCAATGAATTACAAAGTATGCGCTTGCAAATGGAGCATCAGCAAAAACGGAGCTGGATTTTTGGTAGTCTCATGGCCATTTTGCTGTCGATTGCGATTATCTCGCCATGGTTTATTTCAGTGATCTTAATTGTCCTCACTGGCTTACTGGCGGTGTGGCGTGTGTTTAAATAAACGCGTTCTGCTGTATTAAAAGCCTGAGTCTCTCAGGCTTTTTTATGTTTAACGTTTAAGTAGGAAGTGACCTCCAAGTCATTATTGGATCACTTTTGCCAATGCGCTGGTTCTCTCGTCAGTTAAAATGACAATATATATTGTCTCTTTGAATAATCACGATGACTCAAATCCTGCATAAACACCCTCCCGCTTTAAGCATTCGTGCAGGCAAATTAGCACGTCAACTCATTCAAAGCGAAGGCTTACAAGCTGAACAGGTCGATATTGTACCCGGTGCCGCAGGCGGGCCCAAAGGCATCGGAATTCAAGGTTTAGACCAAGCTATTTTTGGTGAGTTCTTTGCCCGTGCACCACAAAGACGGACACTGATTGGTTCGTCTATTGGCAGTTGGCGCTTTGCCAGCATCTTGGCGCATGGTGCAAAAGCAGGTACTGAACGTTTAGGTGAACTCTATACCAACCTGTATTTTGACAAAAAAATGCAACGCCAAGAAGTCAGTGATATTTGCCGTGGCATGCTGCTCGACTTGGTGCAAGGTAAAGAAGAGGAACTAGTAGATCATCCAGACTACCACCTTGCAGTCCTCTCGATTAAAGCACAGCACATCTTCCAAAGTGACCAAGTTCTACCGCTCTTGGCCTCTGTCGCAGGGATCATCGGCACAACCGCTGTTGCACGGAAACATAGCCGCCACTTTATGCAACGGGTGATTAGCCAGCCCAACATTGGCAAACAATTTAAAGTAGAAGATGATTTCCTCACTCATTATCACAGTCTCACCGCTGCAAATGTTCTGCCTTGGCTGATTGCCTCAGCCTCTATTCCAGGCGTGATGGCCGCGATTCGCGATATTCCAGATGCACCCCAAGGCAGTTATCGCGATGGTGGTCTGATTGACTATCACATTGATCTGCCTTTTGAGAGTCAAGGCATTGTGCTTTATCCACACTTTACGGACAGCATTACGCCGGGCTGGTTTGATAAACTGTTTAAACGTCGCGCCAATCCTGAAAATCAAGCCCGTACCCTGCTCCTGTCTCCATCCCAAGACTATTTGCAAAGCTTACCTTTAGGGCGCCTGCCCGATCGTAAAGATTTCACCCTCAAAGGGCTCGACCAAAAACAGCGCATTCAAATGTGGAACCAATGTATTTCTGAAAGTCAGCGCTTAGGCGATGAGTTCTTGGAAATGGTGGAAAAACAGCATTTTGCACAGGTCATACAAGATTTATAAACAAAATTTGCGCATTAATGTAATCTTGTTTAATCTGACCAAATAAAGAAAAATCGAGATTACATTTTTTTTATGCTAACAATAATTTTAAATGAACAAGAAAAGTATGATCAAGCCATTGAATTAAAAAACGAATCGTGCAGAAGAAATGTTATTGCAAGCTCGTTAGAGGATTGCATTCAAATCAATATCGACCAATTAAAAAAAATCTGATGATATTCGTTATGAACTCATTTTTAGACAATGGTTAAATTATTCGATCTATGATCTCTAATCACTCCCCCCACTTCGCCATCATCGGTGCAGGAACCGCAGGATTAGCCACTGCGATTCTACTGGCTCGGCAAAATATTCAAGTCAGTATTTTAGAAAAAGCCTCAGAACTTGAACCTGTCGGCGCAGGACTGTTACTCCAGCCCTCTGGTTTAGCTGTTTTTGAGCATTTAGGTCTCTTAGATGAAGTTTTAAGACTGGGTGCAAAAGTCACAGGACTCAAAGGTCAGTTACCGAGTGGAACTTTACTGGTCAATAGTCATTATCAACAAGCGCATTCTGATTTTTATGGCGTCGGTATCCACCGAGCAACGTTATGCCATGTTTTAGAAAATAAATGCTGTGAATATTCTGAATTCATTACTTGGCAGATGAATACCGACATTCAAACATTAGAAGAAAAAACAAATCATATCCAAGTTTTGGGTACAAAAGATGGCGAAGCATTTGATCAAGCTTTTGATGCTGTAATCATCGCCAATGGCGCACGTAGCCTTTTAAGACCCAAAAAATGGGTAAAGGTTGATCAAGCTTATCCTTGGGGAGCCAAATGGACGATTGTTCCTGAATGCCTTGAATTAGATACAGAAATTTTACATCAGTTTCATGACCGCTCTAAAATGATGCTGGGAATCTTACCAACAGGCACAGTGCCACATGAACCCAAGCAAAGACTGTCGAGTGTGTTTTGGAGTCTTCCAAGCCATCAGTTGAATAATTTTCTACACAACTCACAAGCGCATTCCGACTGGTTAAACCAAGTGTCTAAGCGCTGGAAACCTGCTGCGGATTGGTTAGAACAAGTCATTGCCCAGCCTGAACAAAAATCGCAATGGTTAACTGCAAATTATCGTGATGTGGTACTGTCTAAGTTTGGTGAGGGTCGTATTGGTGTCATGGGTGATGCCGCACATGCGATGAGTCCACAACTTGGACAAGGTGCAAATATGGCCCTTTTAGATGCATGGGCTTTGGGGCAAGCGGTTCAAAGCGCAAGGAAAAATGAGAACATTGATATTGATTATGTTCAACTCTGGCAAACGTATCATCAACACCGTCAAAGTTCGACGGCGTTCTATCAATTTTTAAGTCGTTTACTCACACCCCTTTACCAGTCTGAGCTATGGTGGGCAGGGGGGTTACGAGATTTAAGCTTTGCTTGGATGTATCGAATCCCCTATTTCCGTAAAGAAATGGCGGTGACGATTTCAGGTTTAAAATTAGGTATGTTCAGTCAAATGAACTATCAGGATATTGCAAAACAAAACAATCATTCTGCGTAGAATGCAACGACAATCATCGTCATCCGCTTTGGATTGATGACTGATGGTTGAATTTCTAAAATACAGCAATTAAGCCTCTGTGAGATAACTGTAGAAAGTTTCTCCTCTATTCTGTTTAAATCACGTAGACTATAGCGCTACGTTGACATCGTAACACTCTCAATATTTATTCGCTTGGTGAAATCTTATGAACAATTTGCAATGGCTCGATGAAGTAAAATTTAACGAACAAGGTTTAGTCCCTGCCATTGCACAACATCATCAAACTGGTCGAGTGTTAATGGTTGCATGGATGAACCGTGAAGCTTTGGCTTTGACGGCTGAAAAAAACCAAGCTGTGTATTTCTCTCGTTCACGCAACAAGTTATGGCACAAGGGCGAAGAATCTGGACATTTTCAGACCGTACATGAAATTCGTCTCGACTGCGATGCCGATGTAATTGTGCTACAAATTGAACAGCACGGCGGGATTGCCTGCCACACAGGTCGCGAATCATGCTTCTACCGTAAACTCACGCCAAGTGGCTGGGAAATTGTGGATGCACAGCTCAAAGACCCGAACGCGATTTATGGTGAAAAATCGACCAATCCACATACATTGGCAATGAATGCCTCAACGGCGCAGTCTGAACAAGTTGAAGTTTTGTCCTACCTCGGTCAAATGATGGCTGAGCGTAAAGCAGCAGATCCAGATTCGTCTTATGTGGCAAAGCTGTACCACAAAGGTCTCAACAAAATTTTAGAAAAAGTTGGTGAAGAAGCCATTGAGACAGTAATTGCCGCGAAAGATTTTAAGTCTGAAGCCAATGAAGATCATAAAAATGATTTGATCTATGAGGTGGCAGACCTTTGGTTCCATACGATTGTGGTTTTAGGTTATTTCGACTTAGACCCTCAAGTGGTTCTCAATGAATTGGCACGTCGTCAAGGGCTTTCTGGTTTGCTTGAAAAAGCCAACCGTAACCACTAAGTTTATTGCCTGTGTCGAATATCATCAAACCGAGCGCGACTTATGAGCAAGCCATTGCCATTGATAACGCACGTCTGGGCAAATCGTTTAAAGTGATTGCCTATGCAGGCACAGGTAAAACCACTACCTTGCAAATGATTAGCGATGCCATGCCACAAAGACGTGGCATGTATTTGGCATTCAACAAAGCCATTGCCAGCGAAGCACAAACGAAGTTTCATGGCAATGTCGACTGCCGAACTTTCCACTCGCTTGCTTTTCGCAGTGTTCCACGTGGAGTGACCGACAAACTTCGTCTACCTCGTTTAAGTCCGAGTTTTATCGCAAAAGAATACCGTCTTGAACCGATTACCTTAAGACGGATGATGGGCGGACGTTATGAAAAATATGTGTTGATGCCATCCCGTTTGGCCAGCCTTGTGGCCAATGCCGTGAGTCACTTTTGTTCAACCAGTTCTCAGTACCCAGCACCGCGTCATTTACAAGCACCGAGCTGGTTGCATCCCGATGACATCG
Organism: Acinetobacter halobius; assembly: GCF_044130335.1. NCBI lineage: Bacteria > Pseudomonadati > Pseudomonadota > Gammaproteobacteria > Moraxellales > Moraxellaceae > Acinetobacter > Acinetobacter halobius. The sequence continues at coordinate 54,609 of NZ_JBIQOD010000005.1, read as the reverse complement.
ACTCACTACAAAAGCACCTCTACCCTGCCATTGAACGTCGTTGGTTAGAATCCATCGACCCTCATCATCAAGCGGGGATTGGTCACGACATTTATTTAAAACTGTGGGCACTGTCTGAACCGAATATCCCAAGTGACTATGTGTTATTTGATGAAGCCCAAGATGCTGATCCGCTAATGTTGGGCATCTTACTGAAGCAGCGTAATACACAAGTGATCTATGTCGGTGATGCCCACCAACAAATTTATGCATGGCGTGGCGCAGTCAATGCCATGCAACAACTGCCTTTGCCTGAATCGCGCCTCACCACCTCGTTCCGTTTTGGTGAAGAGATTGCATTACATGCCAATGCTATTTTAGGTGCCCTGAATGAAACTGTACCGCTCATGGGCAACCCTCAGCTCAACTCTAAAGTGGTCAACAAACCCCATACCAAAATGCGCGATGCGATTTTATGTCGCACCAATGCCCGCGCTATGGAACTGTTACTCTCAGGATTGGTTCATGGCGATAAAGTCAGCCTACAAGCCGACCATGTCAAACTGAACCGCTTTGTCGATGCCGCAGCGATGCTGAAACAAGGTAAGCGCGTCACCGATGTGCCTGAACTGGCATGGTTTAATTCTTGGCACGATGTACATGAATACTGCGAAACCAATGACGGCAGTGACATCAAGCCTTTAGTGAAATTGGTAGATGATCATGGCACCGATCCACTCAAAAAAGCCCTTGCGAAGATTACACCGATTGAACAAGCGGATTATATTATTTCCACCGCCCACAAAGCCAAAGGCTTAGAGTGGAACCGCGTTCACATCGAAGATGATTACCAATTTAAGGTCAACGACAAAGACCATAAAATTAGTGATGAAGAGTTAAGACTGCTTTACGTGGCTTGTACACGTGCTAAAGTAAGTCTAAATATTCATCACATTTACGACCTGATGCAACAGCTCAAAAAACAGATGCCAAGCTCATTGCGTAAAGTGGCTGGATAATCGAATGTAAAAATAGCAACCACGTCTGCGGGTGTTCTATGAAAATTCAATCCATTCACCTGAAACACATCCTGCATTTTGCTGACCTCAAAGTCGATTTTTCTTATCAAGACAAAGCTGTCACTTTAATTTTAGGTGATCAAGCCTCAGGCAAAACCTCTATTCTGCGTTTTAGTTATCAGGCTCTGACTTGGTTTGCAGCCCGCTATAAAGATTTACGCTCTGCGGGGGTGGTGATGTTAGATCACGACATTATGCTGAACCGCCTACAGTCCAAAATTGATATTCAAGTTGCTATACCCGCTGAATTGTATGCTCTCAAATCTACAATAGCCGATGCTGCAGCCGAACCTTATACATGGCAACTCTACAAAACCTTAAACCAACAAGGGATTGGCATCAGTCGAGTGGAAACCTTGGAACTCGAACAACTGGTCAATCTATATCAGCAGGCAACCCTACAAGACCCACTGCAAGGTTTACCGTTGATTGCGTATTATCCTGCGGAACGTTTTGTCAATGAGATGAATATTCTCAGCAAGAACAATCCCCTGATTTTCCAACATGCACATGCCTATGAAATTTCAGCTATTCCCTATACCACCTTTGCCCGTTTCTTTGAATGGTTTCGTGAAATCAGCGATATCGAAAATGCGCAAACTGCGCAGTTTTTACAAACGATACTGCATCAGCCCAAAAGTATGCCACCCGATATTCCTCTAAGCTATCAACTCACTCAGGCTCAAGCACACATCCAGTCGCCCAGCCTACAAGCTCTTAAGCAGGCGTTAGCAACCGTGCTGCCTGAGATTGAAGATATTTATCTGCAATATCACCCCAAATTACAACTGATGGTGCGCTATCAGGGCAACAGCATGCTCTATCAACAGCTTTCCAATAGTATCCGCAACTGGGTGGCACTCATTGGCGATATTGTGCGACGTTTATGCTTACTCAACCCTGAAAGCCTGTTCCCATGCTTAGAAGGTGACGGTGTGCTATTGATTGACGCGATTGATCATCAACTGGATCAAAATATGACACAAGTCATTTTAAAACGTTTAAATCAGGCTTTTCCTCGACTGCAAATTATCGCTTCAGGTAACCGAAGTGAGTTGCTGGAGCAAGCCAGTGAGTTTCAATGCCTCAAACTGGAAAATAAACAATTAAGTCCGATCCAGCTCGATGCACTGCAACATCAGTTCGATGCCATTTACCAAAACCTTGCCAATCATGAAGCGACCAATGGAACCATCGAACCGATTGCGGCTGAACCTCAAGATTTAAATGTGGCTGAATTATTCACACAAATACAGCAGCAACTCTCTCCCGAACAGCAACAGCATTTGATTGCTTTACTCAGTGCTGAAGATGATGCCTCATCTACTAATCCATTATCTTAGCCGGCTTCATCAGTATCACCATTTCAACTCTAAAAACAGGCAACCAATGGTCGCTTTTTTACATTTCTTGCACTGAGAAAGTACCTCCTAGCCACCAAGAAACGACCATCATGCGTATAATGTTTTACGTCAGCGCAAAAAAGATTGATGTTGTTTTAGTCATGTTATATGATCGGTTTTACTTGCAAATTTCTAACTGAAATCGGATTTTGCTATAACGCTTCATGAGTTGCGCAACACAACTTCATTATTTTTAAATTTCACATTGGCTTTCAAGATTGAAACTCTTGGGCTGCTCTTTGCAGTCCTGTAATCCTTGAAAGATGAGATTCACCAATAGGTTTTAACCTATTCACGACAATGGAAACGAGTGTGCTACCGATTATTATATTGTTACCGTTAATACTTGGCACAACCCTTGTCTCATTACTGAAGCAGAGCTCACGTAGGCTAACCGCCTTCGCAGCTGTTGGGGTCAGTATGACAAGTTTAGGCTTATTACTGACCCAAGCACGAGACGTGTTTAATGGCGCTGTCATTACGCAGTCGTGGTCGTGGTTGCCGCAGCTTGGCATTAACTTCAGTTTCCGTCTAGACGCTTTAGGCCTCCTCTTTGCCTTACTCATCAGCGGCATCGGAACCCTCATTTATATTTATGCCTATTTTTATTTAGGCCCCAAAAATTCTCTCAATAAACTCTATCTACTGCTCATGTTGTTCATGGCAGCCATGCTTGGAATTTCACTCTCCAATAATTTAATTTTACTCCTCGTTTTTTGGGAACTGACCAGTATCTCCTCTTTTCTTTTGGTCGGTTATTGGAGCAATTACGACGCGGCGCAACGTGGCTCACGAATGGCCTTGACCATTACGGGTATGGGCGGACTGGCCATGCTGGGTGGTTTCATCTTGCTGGGCCAAATCACTGGCACCTACGAGATTGATCAAATCTTGACAATGACCACACAGATTCAAGGTCATGCTTTATTTGTACCGACGCTGCTGCTGATTTTACTTGGTGCTTTTACCAAAAGTGCGCAATTTCCATTCCACTTTTGGTTACCCAACGCGATGGCAGCCCCGACCCCCGTGTCTGCTTATTTACACTCAGCAACCATGGTCAAAGCGGGGCTTTTCTTGGTGGCACGCTTGTTACCGATTTTTGCAGGTGCGGCACTGTTCCATAATTTGGTCACATTTATTGGCCTGTTTACCCTGTGTATGGCTGCATTTTTTGCCATCTTTAAAGAAGACTTAAAAGGCCTGTTGGCCTATTCAACCATCAGCCATCTTGGCTTAATCATGTGTCTGTTGGGGATTGGATCCCCATTGGCTGTGGCTGCGGCGATTTTTCATATTATTAACCATGCCACCTTTAAAGCAGCGCTGTTCATGATTGCGGGCATTATTGATCATGAGTCAGGCACACGTGACTTGCGTAAGCTTAGTGGGTTATGGCAACTGTTGCCTTATACCGCTACGCTAACCATGGTCACTGCCGCGTCGATGGCTGGCGTGCCCTTGACCAATGGTTTCTTATCTAAGGAAATGTTCTTTACTGAGCTACTCAGCAACCTGTCTGGCCCTGTGCTCATCTGCTCTGCGATTGTCGCGACTCTGGCGGGGATTTTTGCAGTAGCTTACTCTGTACGTTTAGTTCACGGCGTTTTTTTCGATGGTCCTGTAGGCCAACAAGTCCCAAACAAAGATGCACATGAGCCACCGTTTGGCATGCGTGCACCAGCCACTTTACTGGCGATTCTGTGTATTTTAGTCGGCTTATTCCCTGCCCTAATGGTTGAAAACATCGTTAACAGTACAGCACGCGCCAGTACCCAAATGATGAATTTTGAAGGCACACATCTTGCCCTGTGGCATGGTTTTAACCTGCCATTGTTGATGAGTGCTATTGCCTTGGTCGGCGGTCTAATTTTCTATTTCAGTCTGGCGAAAGGCGGCAAAATTCGAGAAATTGATCTTGATCCATATTTAGGTCGTCTGCAAGGTCGAGTGGCTTTTGACTTATTCCTAAAGTCACTCCTGCTCAACTCACGCAAATTTAAACGATTGACTGAAAATGGTAAATTACAAAGCTATCTGCTCTGGATTGTACTATTTAGCATCGTTTTAGTAGCCATTCCATTCTTGGGCCAAGGCATTAGCACAGGTACACGTGAACTCGCCCATGCTCCAGCCTTAGCGATCGTACTTTGGCTACTGTTATTCTCTTCATGCTGGATGATGCTTTGGTTTCACCATGAACGCATTAAAGCGGTATTGATCAGTGGCGCGATTGGTTTAGTCGTGACCATGATTTTTGTCTGCTTCTCTGCACCAGATTTAGCTCTGACACAAATCACCGTCGATGTGGTCACTACCGTATTGCTATTGATGAGTTTATCGCTTTTACCGCAACTCACACCGTATGAATCAAGTGTCTCACGTCGTTGGCGCGATGCTCTCATTGCGATTGGTGGCGGACTTGGCATTGCATGGATTACATGGCTCATTTTAACCCGTGATCACAACTCCATTTCATGGTTCTTCATGCAACAGTCGATTCCACTAGGCGGTGGAACCAACGTCGTCAATGTCATTTTAGTTGACTTCCGTGGTTTCGATACCTTTGGTGAAATTACAGTCCTCGGTATTGCAGGCATCGGTGCACTGTGTTTAATGGATGGTATGCGTGCTCACGGTACCACCATGACCCAAGGTCTCAGCTACCGTTTCAATCCATCGCCACTCATGCTTCGCATTAGCGCATCGTGGATTTTACCGATTGCCTTGGTGGTCAGTCTGTATATCTTCTTACGCGGGCATAACCTGCCGGGCGGTGGGTTTATCGCGGGCTTAATTACCGCTTTGGCCTTGATTATTCAGTACATGGCACTCGGTCAAGACCATGCGGAACAGCTGCTCAAAGCCAAATCAGGTCGTTTGTATGAAATCTGGATTGGTACAGGTTTAGTTATCGCAGGCTTAACAGGCTTAGGCGCATGGTTTTGGGGACGCCCATTCCTCACCAGCGCACACTTTTATGTGTCGCCACCAATTTTAGGCGAAATGCATCTTGCAACCGCAGCACTATTCGATGTCGGTGTTTATATTACGGTTGTAGGCGCGACCATGTTGCTCATTTCTGTTTTAGGTGACTCTCGTCACTCCAGCATGTCTGGTCCAGTCGTACCAAAGGGGGATTAATATGATTAGTTTAGAATTGTTACTTGCCTCCGCTATTGGTCTATTGACTGCAACAGGTATTTATCTGATTTTACGTGCTCGTACCTTTCCTGTGGTGCTTGGGCTTGCCATGATTGGCTATGCCGTCAATTTATTTTTATTTGCTATGGGCCGACTCCAAATCAATGCGCCTGCGGTACTCACCGAAGCCAGCAAAGCAACCGATCCCCTTCCGCAAGCTTTGGTGTTAACCGCAATTGTGATTGGCTTTGCCACCACTGCTTTTATTGTACAACTGGCCTTACGCAGTCGCTATGAAACAGGAACCGACCACGTTGACTCTAAAGAAGAAATACCACAAATTGACCCACGTGAGGATGAGCCATAATGAATGACTTCATCCACTTTTGGACCGAACACACCCCAATTTTTAGTATTCTAATCCCTGCCCTTACCGCTTTTGTGTTGGTATTATTGGGTAATCCGGGATCAGGTTCTTTAGCACAAGACTGGCGACAACCTTGGCGTCGGGGTATCAGTTATACTTCAGGTTTGCTCGGTTTATTCACCGCAGTCAACTATCTGATCTTTGCAAGCTCAGGGCAAATCAGCGTTTACAACCTGAGTGAATGGGCAGCGCCGTTTGGTATTGTTTTGGTCCTCGATCAACTGTCTGCACTCATGTTGGTCTTAACCTATGCTTTGGCAGTTCCTGTAATGTGGTTTGCCAGTAAAGAATGGGATGAGCGTGGACGTTACTTTCATGCCATGTGTCATTTCCTGCTGATGGGTCTCACAGGCGCTTTCCTGACAGGCGACTTATTTAACCTGTTCGTGTTCTTTGAAATTTTGTTGATGGCCTCTTATGTCTTGTTACTGCATGGTCAAGGCAAAGCGCATTTTCAACTGGGCATTCACTACGTCACCATTAACCTGTTGGCATCAGCCCTATTTCTGATTGGCCTTGGCATGATTTACGGCAGTGTCGGTAGCCTCAATATGGCGGATGTTGCACGTTTGATGCCTGTATTAGAAGCCGATCAACATCGTATCGCGGTTGCAGGTGGGCTATTGTTGTTTACAGTCTTTGGCATTAAAGCAGCCATGCTACCTGTCGGATTTTGGTTACCCAAAACCTATGCGGTGGCAACGACGCCTGTGGCGGCTCTGTTCACCATCATGACCAAAGTCGGTATTTATGCCATTTTACGTGTCAACGGCACCGTATTTGACGATGCAATTAGTCGTGAAATTCTGCAATACATTTTATTACCAATTGGTTTGATTACATCTGTCTATGGTGTGATTGGTGCGATGGGTGCGGAACGCTTACGTCGTTTCATTGGCTTTATGATTTTGTCTTCTGTAGGCACGATTTTAATCGCCATTTCCCTATTCAATACTTTGGCATGGGCAGCGGCACTGTATTATTTGGTACACAGTACTATTATTGCAGCAGCGTTTTACATTTTAAGTGGTTGGATTACTTCACAACGCGGTGAATTTAAAGACCACTTTAAAATCGCACCTCAAATGAAACAGCAGAAGATACTCTCTATTACCTACTTTACAATTGCTTTGATGATGGCCGGTTTGCCCCCATTTAGTGGCTTCCTAGGTAAGGTTTTTATATTACAAGCAACCTCTAATTCACCTTATCAGTTGTTGATCATTTTGACGGTTTTGGTCGTCAGCTTACTCAGCATTATCGCCTTTACTCGTGTGGGTTTTATTCTGTTCTGGCGTGCAACAAAGCCTGAAGATAACCCTATCGAGCCTGCTTATACCACCTATCAAGCCTTGCCTGAGCAAGCACCAAAACGCAATGACAAAACCATTTATCTTTTATTGGTCGGTTTAATTGGCTATATGGTCTTTGCAAGTCCAATTCAGAAGTACACTTACCAAACCGCTATGCAAATCCAAAATAATGCGCTCTATGAGCAAACTTTGCTTAAAACCGATGAGCATGGGCAAACCATTAGCGTACAACCATTCGATAGTGAAAATTTACCTGAAACCAAATATGGTGGCGAACGCGTGGATCCAAATGCACATTTGATTCCATATTTAATTTCGGAAGAAACACTGGAAGGTGAACATATTTCTGAATACAAACAGCATCAAATGCAACAGCAGCATCAGGCTGAAGAGCAACCAAACACAGAACGACTAGAACCTACGGTGGAGCCTTAAACATGAAAAAGACTTCTTTTCTAGTACGCTGGCTTCCTCACCCTTTTGTTTCGGTTGTGGTTGCACTTAGTTGGCTAATGCTGGCGCATAGTGTTGAAGCAGCGAGTTTAGTCATGGCAGTTTTACTCGGTATCTTTATTCCACGTTTCATTAAACCTTTCATTGCATATACGCCAAATATTGAATGGAAATCAGCAGTTAAACTACTTTTTGTCGTACTTTACGATATTGTGATGTCCAATATTACCGTGGCAAAACAAGTTCTAGGGCCGATTGATCGTCTACAACCCAAATGGTTTCGTGTTCCGCTTGAAACGCAGCATGAGGAAGTCAATACACTATTGGCAATGATTATTACCACAACGCCTGGAACCGTTTCAGCAGGGATTGACCAAGATCGTGGGGATATTTTGGTCCACGCACTCAGCACTGATGATGCTGATGCCGAAATCCAAAATATTAAAGCGCGCTATGAAAAACCGTTGATGCAAATTTTTGGTGTTCAAGCAGGAGATAATACATGACTATTTTACCGTATGCTCTCGGCATCTGTTTAATTGCCGTCACGATCTCAATGCTGCTGTGCTTGATTCGTTTAATCATTGGCCCATCCATCGTGGACCGACTATTAGCACTCGATACCTTATTTTTAAATGCCACCTGTTTGATTATCATTTTAGGCATTTACTGGGCCAGCACCTCATTGTTTGAAGGTGCGCTATTGGTTGCGATGTTAGGCTTTGTATCTACAGCCGCTTTAGCACGCTACTTCACCTCAGGTCATGTGATTGACTAGGAGCGATATAGATGCAACTCACAATGGAAATTCTGGTTTCAATTTTTCTCATGATCGGCACTTTCTTCATGCTGGTTGGAGGGATTGGAATGGTACGCCTACCCGACTTATTCATGCGTCTTCACGCACCCACAAAATCAAGTACGCTTGGCTTGGGCAGTTTTTTGATTGCTGCCATGATTTATTCTGCATTTCAAGGTCGCTTTGGTTTTCCTGAACTATTGCTCACCTTATTTGCATTTTTGACTGCACCAGTATCTGCTAACTTAATGGCACAAGCAGCATTGCATTTACGTTTACGCTCACTCAGTGGTGATGTACCAGAAGCTTTAAATCGCCCCTTACCTTGGCAACGCACGCGCCGTAGGGCTTTCCAAAAGCAGCATAATGATGATCTTTCTCAGTAACATAGAAATCACGGCCACACTCGGTATTTCTGACTCATTCAATTTGTAAATACAAATGAAGCAAATAAAAAAGCCACCCTCAGGTGGCTTTTTTATGCTCAGTTAAACTGAATTACTCATCATCTTTTTTTGCTTCGTCAGCAGGTAAATCCTTCACTGCTTCTGCAATCAGACCAAACATATAGTTACCATATGCATTGGTTTTGTCGTAATGGAAACGCAAACGCGGTGTAATACGTGTCTTAATACGACGGCTGAGTTCATGACGCAAGAAACCAGATGCTTTGTTTAACACATCAAGTGTTTCTTTATTTGCTGCCTCACTTTGCTCATCGCCAAGCTCACGACCCATTACAGTCACATACACTTCAGCATAACCTAAGTCTGGACTTACTTTCACCGCAGAGATGGTCACAAGACCACCTAAGCGTGGATCTTTCAGCTCTTGACGGATCAATTCAGACAACTCTCGTTGTACTGTATCCGCCATACGCTTAAGACGTTGACTACCCGCCATTAAAGACTCCGTTTGATCAATTGAACATCATACACTTCAATCTTATCTAGTGCTTTGATGTCTTTATAACCTTTCACCGCAAGACCACATTCCATACCAGCACGAACCTCTTCAACCACTTCTTTATAACGACGAAGTGATTCAAGCTCACCTTGGAACACAACCACGTCATCACGAAGGACACGAATTGGTTTGTTACGGTGTAATACACCTTCAAGTACCATACAGCCTGCTGCAGCACCAAACTTACTTGAGTGGAACACTTCACGTACTTCAGCCACACCTAGAATTGTTTCACGGTGTTCTGGTGCAAGTTTACCGCTCATCGCTGCTTTCACATCATCAATCAATTGATAGATAATTGAGTAGTAACGAATGTCGATGCCGTCAGCATCTGCTTTTTGACGTGCTGCGTTATCCGCACGTACGTTAAAGCCAAGAAGAACTGCCTCAGAAGATTCAGCTAGTGTCACGTCAGATTCAGTGATCGCACCAACACCTGAACCAATGACACGGACTTTAACTTCGTCTGTTGCAAGGTCAGCAAGAGCAACGTGTAATGCTTCCAATGTACCACGTACATCAGTTTTCAATACGACATTGACGATAGGTACATCTTTCTTGCCCATAGACGCCATGATATTTTCAAGACGCATTGCGCTTTGACGCTCAAGACGTTTTTGACGTTCACGATCCATACGCGCATCCGCAACTTCACGTGCTTTCTTCTCGTCATTCACAACAAGAACTTCGTCACCTGCCATCGGTGCTTCTGGAAGACCCAAAATTTCCACTGGAATTGAAGGACCTGCAGATTGAATACGTTTACCGTTTTCATCTGTCATCGCACGTACGCGACCATAAGATGCACCCGCAAGAACCAGGTCACCTACTTTCAATGTACCGTTTTGAACAAGGATAGACGTGACCGCACCACGGCTGTTGTCTACACGTGCTTCAATCACGACACCTTGAGCAGCACCTTCTTCAGATGCTTTCAACTCAAGTAATTCAGCTTGGATTGAAATAATATCTAGAAGCTCATCAATACCTTGACCTGTATGTGCTGAAACCATTGCAACAGGAACGTCACCGCCCCATTGTTCAGGAACGATTTCTTTCACAGTCAATTCATTCAATACGCGGTCTGGATCAGCAGACTCTTTATCCATTTTGTTGATTGCAACAATAATTGGCGTACCAGCAGCACGTGCGTGATCAATCGCTTCAGCTGTTTGTGGCATTACACCATCATCTGCCGCAACAACCAATACCACGATGTCTGTCGATTTCGCACCACGTGAACGCATTGCAGTAAATGCTGCGTGTCCCGGAGTATCTAAGAATGTGATAATGCCTTTATCAGTCGTTACATGATATGCACCGATGTGCTGAGTGATACCACCCGCTTCACCAGCTGCCACTTTTGAACGACGAATACGGTCAAGCAATGATGTCTTACCATGGTCAACGTGACCCATGATAGTTACAACAGGAGGACGAGTCGTTTGAGCGCCACGTGCTTCTTCTGCTGCTTCAAGTAAGTTATCTTCAGCTTGGGTATCCGATACAAGAACTGGGTTATGGCCCATTTCTTCCACGATCAACGCTGCAATTTCTTGATCAATCGCTTGGTTCTGAGTTACAAGTTCACCCATTTTCATGAGCGACTTAATCACTTCGCGTACTTTAACTGCCATTTTCGCAGCCAAGTCAGCAACCACAATTGTTTCACCAATTTCAACATCATAAACTTGTTTTTTAACTGGTTTTTCAAAGCCATGCTTGTTTGCTTGGCTGGTTTTTAAACCACGTTTATGCGTGTTGTCACGGAAAGACTGTTCTTCACCACGACGACCACCTTTCTTCGGTGCACGCGCACCTGGTGTATTGGTACCACGTTTGATATCGCGGTCTTCTTTGGCAAATGAATCTTCATATGCTTGACCAACAAGACCCGCTGCAAGTGGAGAATCATCCACGACACGAATCGTTGCTGTTGCATCTTCATTTGAGTATTTAGACGCCATTTGACGCATTTGCTCAAGTGTACGTTGCTGTGCTTCTTCAGCTGCTTTACGACGAGCTGCTTCTTCAGTTGCTTTAAGTTGAGCTGCCTGAGCTTCGCGCGCTTTTTTCTGTTCTGGTGTTTCAATCACTTTAACTTGGGCTTTAACCACAGGTTTATTGGTTGATTTACGTTTCACCACAACTGCTGCTTTTGCGACTTCTTGCTTCGTCGTTTCTTGCTTAGCAGCAGCACGCATTGCTTCAAAGTTTGCAGCTGCTTTATTTACAACTGGCGTTTCAGCTTTTGGTTCAACCATAGCTTGCACGTTTGCACGCGCTTGTTGCTCAGCTTGTGCTTTCGCCAAAGCTTCTGCTTTAATTTGTTCTGGATCTGGCTTAGTAAATGTATGCTTCTTGCGAACTTCTACATTAATTGTTTTCGCCTTACCTGATGTACTGGCTACTTTAGCCGTACTGGTCGTTTTACGTTTCAACGTGATTTTTCCTGCCTGACCATCGTCTTGACCATGAATTTTCTTCAAATGGTGCACGAGGGCATCTTGTTGTTCAGTAGAGATAATATCGTCCGATTTACGCTGTGGTAAACCTGCATCACGAACCTGCTCTAGGAGCTTCTCAACAGGGCGGTTCACGCTGAGAGCTAACTCTTGTATCGTCTTGTCCGTCATGTATGATCTCCTAGTTAAACCATGATTCGCGCGCTTTCATAATAAGTTGACCCGCTTTCTCTGCACCTAAACCTTCAATATCTGAAATATCGTCAGTTGCTTGGTCAGCCAAGTCATCAATCGTGATTACACCACGTGCTGCGAGTGCATATGCAATCTCTTGTGTCATCCCTTCCATTGCAACGAGTTCTGCACTTGGATCTTGGATGTTTTCTTGCTGTTTCAATGCATCAGCCAATGCAACTTCTTTTGCGCGGCCTTGAAGTAATTCAACCACTTCAGCATCTAATTCAATTTCGTCAAATGTTTCAGCCGGAACATAAGCAATCTCTTCCAAAGAAGTGAAGCCCATTTCAACCAAAGCCATTGCCAAATCTTCTTCAATATCTAAACGTGATACAAATAAGTCTAGGTATTGTTGAGCTTCGTTTTGCTGACGAGCATGATACTCTTCTTCAAGCATCATGTTCAGTTTATAACCAGTCAATTCAGATGCAAGTCGAACATTTTGACCTTGAGAACCGATCGCACGCGCTAATTGATCGCTGGTTGCGAAAATAATGTCAGCTGTACGTTCTTCTTCATCAATCACGATACCCGATACATCTGCTGGCTCTAAAGCACTCGCAATATACTGAGCAGGATCATCAGACCATACCACTACATCAATACGCTCACCGTTCAACTCTTGCTGAACTGCTTGGATACGTGTACCACGCATACCAATACATGCACCCACCGGATCAATACGATGATCGTTGGTTTTCACAGCGATTTTAGCACGAACGCCCGGTTGACGCGCCGCTGCTTTAATCTCGATGATTTCTTCAGAAATTTCAGGAATTTCCTTTTTCATCAACGCGATGAGCATTTCTGGCTTGGCACGAGATAACTGAAGCTGTGCGCCACGACCTTCACGGTTCACATTAAACAAAATCGCATTTACACGTTGTTTTGGACGCAAAATTTCTTTTGCAATCATTTCTTCACGTGCAAGGTACGCTTCTGCATTGTCACCAAGATCAATGATAAAGCCATCTTTGGTCTGCTTTTTCACTTCACCGTAGATCAACTCGCCCACTTTCGACTCATACGCATCCGCAATCAACGCACGCTCTGCTTCACGAATTTTCTGAACAATCACTTGTTTCGCAATTTGTGCTGCAATACGACCGAAGTCAATTGACTCAACTTCAAGCTCTCGTACATCACCGATCGACCATTTTGCTGGATCAACATCTGAAATGGCGTCTTGGCACGCAGGCATTTCATGATCTTCATCCGCAACTACAGTCCATTGACGGAAAGTACTATATTCACCCGTTTTACGATCAATCTCTACACGAAGCTGCGCTTCTTCAGAGTTTGTTCCTTCGTAGAACTTCTTTTTAGTCGCAGCAACAAGCGCTTGTTCCAAGGCTTCGAAAATCGCTTCACGACTTACACCTTTTTCATTACTAACCGTTTCAACGACGGTAAGAATTTCACGTGCCATAAGCCACCTATTTCGTTCAGATTCTTATTTATTAAATGAATTAATCTTGATAGACCAAATTGGCTTTATCAATATTATTGCTATCAATTTCAAGTACTTGTTGCTTTTCCACTTCAACTTGAATCATTTCTGCTTCAAGATCTACAGCAACCAATTTTGCTTGGAATTTACGACGATTATCAACTGCACTGATCAAACGGAACGCAATTTGTTGACCAACATATGCTGGTAATTGTTCAAGTTGGAAAAATGGACGATCCCAACCTGGTGAAGATACTTCAAGCGCATACTCACCTGAAATTGGATCATGCACATCGAGCATTGCACCGACCTGTTGAGTCACGCGTACGCAGTCCTGAACACCAATACCGCGCCCTTGTTCAAGCTCACCATCTTCATTGATAACAGGTTCTGCATGTTCATCGACCGCTTTGTCGATATAAATACGCAATAAAGAACGTTTGCCTTGAGGAAGGAATTCAATTCCCCAAAGATCCACACCACAGGCTTGCACTGCAGGAGCAATTAAGTCTTGGAGTGCTTGGGTTTTATTTGATAGCTTCATTTACTCTCGTCAATTTTGTGCGATTCAATGGCCGAAACTGACCACTACAAACCAATACAAACTATAGTAGTAGTGGAACATGACACTTTGACTTTCACCGTATCCGGCGCACATCGACACTACACGATAGCCAATAAAAAAGGGCGTAATCGCCCCAATTATTGCACAGAAAATCAATATCCACTGTGCAAAAAGGCCCACCTTGTTGTGAGCCTCTTTTAGAAACTTGGTAGCGGGAGCTGGATTTGAACCAACGACCTTCGGGTTATGAGCCCGACGAGCTACCAGACTGCTCCATCCCGCATCAACGTGCAAAAATTATATACAAATATGAACTATTTTTCAATCTAAATACTTCATACTTACTTTGATTTAGTTGCACCTAAATCAAATTGGTAGCGGGAGCTGGATTTGAACCAACGACCTTCGGGTTATGAGCCCGACGAGCTACCAGACTGCTCCATCCCGCATCAACATGCAAAAATATTCTTGGTTTAATCACTTAAACCACTTACTTTAGTTTGCCTCTAAAATAAGATTGGTAGCGGGAGCTGGATTTGAACCAACGACCTTCGGGTTATGAGCCCGACGAGCTACCAGACTGCTCCATCCCGCATCAACAGATTTGCTGCATACACCAACTTAATCTTCTGGATTCATAAGTTGGTGCGGAAGGGGGGACTTGAACCCCCACGCCCGAAAGCACTACCACCTCAAGGTAGCGTGTCTACCAATTCCACCACCACCGCAGCTGTGACGCATTCTAGTAGCATCGCCACAAAAAAGAAAGGACTAATTCCAATTATTCGCTTGTTTTCGGTGCAGTTGGTGAAGTTTCAGTCGATTGCGCAGGTACAGAAGTTGTCGTTTGTACCGACTTTAGGCTGTATGCATCTGTAGTTTGCTTTTTAGCAAACACGGCCAATGTCAAACTGGTGACAAAAAACAATGCCGTTAAAATCGCTGTTAATCGTGTCAAGAAGTTCCCTGAACCCGATGCACCAAATACAGTTGCCGCACCGCCACCACCAAACGAAGCGCCAGCATCTGCACCTTTACCATGCTGGACTAAAATCAGCACGATCATCAACACAGCTAAGATAATATGTACTACCAGCACAAAAGTTTGCATGCTGAACTCCTAATTATTTTGTATTTGCAAATGCTTCGGCAATTTTATAAAAAGACGTTGCATTTAAAGATGCCCCACCGACGAGCGCACCATTGATATCTGGACAAGCCGCTAACTCTACTGCATTTTCAGCTTTAACACTACCACCATATAAAATGGCCATGCTTGCGCCATACGAGGTAATTTGGGTTAAACCTTCACGGATTTTTGCATGCATGGCCTGTGCATCTTCTGGCAATGCAGTTTTGCCTGTGCCAATCGCCCAAATCGGCTCATAAGCAATCACAATATTTTGCCATTGTTCCGCCGCCACTACACTAGCCAAGTCACAAATTTGTTGTAAAACAATAACTTCAGCCTGACCCGATTCACGTTGTTCTAGACTTTCACCTACACAGTAAATGACAGTCAAACCAGCATTTAATGCATTTTGTGCTTTGGCATTTAAAACAGCAGAGGTTTCCGCAAAATATTCACGGCGCTCCGAATGCCCCACCAAAACATATTCGATTTGGCTATCTTTCAGCAGCTCTGCACTCACCTCACCTGTATATGCACCAGTATGGGCAAAACGTGAAACATCTTGAGCTACAGTAAAAACTGGGCGTACAGCTTTCGCAAGCTCAACTTGTGTTGCGCCCAGTGCGATTGCAACAGGTGCAATGCCAATATTACATTTTTCTTGTGCTATTTCTTTCTCTTGCAAGAGCTGTTTAAATTCTTGAAGCAATTGCTTGGCATCTGCCTGCATTGGGTTCATCTTCCAATTGCCGACAACCCATGGCTTAATCGTCGAACCCGACATACAGCACCCTATTCAAAACAGTTCATTAAAACGGCCTCATTCTACACGTTATTTATTTTTCAAAGATAGTTTTCTTCCAGAATTTATTCTTTGATGGAAACCACACCGATCAAAACAAAGAGCATTTTGTAAAAAAAACCGCCTGCTATTACGACCAGTTCATGCTTTTAATCGATATTAAGGTGGTGACAACACTTTCAGATATGGTATTTTTGTGCAACAAAAGTATAATTTTACGATACCAATTATAAACAATTGAGAAGTTAAGGACTTGGGGAATGTCAGTATCAAATGGTTTGCCTAAATTCACAGGCTTTATTCGACGCTTAGTCGAAGACGGACGCATGACTGCTGAAAATATGCAGCAGGCGATGCTTGCTGCCAAAAAGGCTCAACAAGATATTGTTCCTTATCTCATCGAAAGCCATAAACTCTCTCCAAAAATTATCGCAGAAACGATTTCATTGGAGTTTGGTGAGCCAGTTTTTGACCTAAGTGTCTATGACTCAGCACAAATTCTACGAGATATTGTTGATATTAAGCTCATCACTAAACATCGTATTCTACCTATCTTCCGCCGCGGTAATATTCTTTATCTCGCAACCAGCAATCCGACCAATATGGATGCCATGGATGCGATTCGCTTCAACTCTAAAATGAACATTGAAGCAATTATTGTTGAGCACCCTCAACTGGAAAAATTTATTGAGCAAAACTTTACTCAAACAGATAGTTTTGAATTTGCTGATGATGATATTGATTTAGATCTAGAACAAGATTTTGAAAAGCCGAATGATGAGGAGGATGACTCCCCGCAAGGTGATGAAGCGCCAATTGTAAAATACATCAATAAACTATTGATTGATGCGATTCGTATGGGCGCTTCAGACTTACACTTTGAGCCTTATGAAAAATCGTATCGCGTTCGTTATCGTGTCGATGGTGTACTTCGTCATATTGCCAGCCCACCACTACAGCTCGCAACACGTCTTGCCTCTCGCTTGAAAGTCATGTCTCAAATGGACATTTCCGAAAAACGTGTTCCTCAAGATGGGCGTATTAAATTAAAGCTATCAAAAAGCAAAGCGATTGATTTCCGTGTCAACTCTCTGCCGACTTTATTTGGTGAGAAGCTGGTACTGCGTATTCTTGATCCATCGAGCGCTATGTTAGGGATTGATGCATTAGGCTATGAACCTGATCAAAAAGAACTCTTTATGCAAGCTTTGGACAAACCACAAGGCATGCTACTGATTACAGGTCCAACAGGTTCAGGTAAAACGGTATCTTTATATACAGGTTTGAATATTTTAAATAAAGAAGATACGAATATTTCAACTGCCGAAGACCCAGTTGAGATTAACTTAGAAGGCATTAATCAGGTCAATGTGAATAATAAAGTCGGCCTCACTTTCTCAGCCGCACTCAAGTCTTTTCTGCGTCAGGATCCAGACATTGTAATGGTCGGTGAGATCCGTGATCTTGAAACAGCAGAAATTGCCATTAAAGCTGCGCAGACCGGTCATATGGTGATGTCGACACTACATACTAACAGTGCCCCTGAAACCCTGACACGATTACGCAACATGGGGGTGCCATCATTTAATATTGCCACTTCAGTCAACCTCGTAATCGCTCAGCGTTTAGCACGTCGTTTATGTAAACAATGTAAAACACCTGCTGACATTCCTGAACAAAGTTTACTCGAAATGGGCTTTACCGCAGAAGATATTAAAAATCCAGACTTCAAACTTTATCAGCCTGTAGGATGTGCTGAATGTCGTGAAGGCTATAAAGGTCGTGTCGGCATTTATGAAGTCATGAAAGTTACATCAGAAATTTCAAAAATTATTATGGAAGACGGCAATGCCTTACAGATTGCAGAAGCTTCAGCAAAATTAGGATTTAACAATTTACGTCGTTCAGGTTTACTCAAGGTTATGCAGGGGGTCACTTCCTTACAAGAAGTGAATCGTGTAACCAGCGAATAATTGAAATATTGAAAGAATAAGGATAAACGCATGGCTGTCAAGAAAGCACAGATGATGCCAACCTTCAATTATGAAGGGATAGACCGTAAAGGGGCAAAAATTAAAGGGGAGTTGCCTGCACGTAATCTTGCCCTCGCCAAAGTCACTTTGCGTAAACAAGGCATTACCATCAAAAGTATTCGTGAAAAGAAAAAGAATATTCTTGAAGGCGTATTTAAGAAAAAAGTGACGACGCTGGACATCACGATTTTCACCCGTCAGCTCGCAACGATGATGAAAGCTGGTGTACCACTGGTTCAAGGGTTTGAAATCGTGGCTGAAGGCTTAGAAAATCCAGCAATGCGTGAAGTCGTCCTCGGCATTAAGGGTGAAGTTGAAGGCGGTAATACCTTTGCTGGAGCACTCAGAAAATACCCTCAATATTTTGACAATTTATTCTGTTCGTTGGTCGAATCAGGTGAACAATCAGGTGCACTTGAAACGATGCTAGATCGTGTAGCGGTTTATAAAGAAAAAAGTGAGTTACTCAAACAAAAAATTAAAAAAGCCATGAAATATCCCGCAACCGTGGTTGTGGTTGCAGTGATTGTGACGATTATTTTGATGGTCAAAGTCGTCCCCGTTTTCCAAGAACTCTTTACCTCCTTTGGCGCAGAATTACCAGCATTTACTCAAATGGTCGTCAACATGTCTGAATGGATGCAAAAATATTGGTTTATCTTGATTATTGTAATTGGTATCTTAATTACAGCTTTACTCGAGACCAAAAAGCGCAGTAAAAAGTTTCGTGACATGCTGGATAAAGCTGCGCTGAAAGCCCCAATTTTCGGTGATTTGGTTTATAAGGCAATTATTGCTCGTTATAGCCGGACTCTTTCCACAACCTTTGCCGCTGGTGTTCCTTTAATTGATGCACTTGAGTCTACAGCTGGGGCAACCAACAATGTGGTCTATGAAGAAGCTGTGATGAGAATCCGCGAGGATGTAGCAACCGGTCAACAACTTCAATTTGCCATGCGTGCGACCAATAAATTCCCTTCCATGGCAGTACAAATGGTTGCCATTGGTGAAGAATCTGGTGCGCTTGATGCCATGCTAGATAAAGTTGCCACTCACTATGAAAATGAAGTGGACAATGCAGTGGATGGCTTAACTGCAATGATGGAACCTTTGATCATGGCGGTCTTGGGTGTACTTGTGGGCGGTCTCGTGATTGCCATGTATCTACCAATCTTCCAAATGGGTTCTGTGGTTTAATGCAAGAAATAATTTCCTCTCTGATCAACACTCCAACTGCACTTTATTTCGTGGTTGGAGTTTTTAGTTTGTGTATTGGCAGTTTCCTCAATGTGGTGATCTACCGCACCCCAAAAATGATGGAGCAAGAATGGCGTACTGATTGTCAACTGTTACTTCATCCTGAGCAACCCATCATTGATGAAACGAAGCTCACCTTAAGCAAACCAGCATCCACTTGCCCCAAATGCAACAGTGCCATACACTGGTATCAAAATATCCCTGTGGTTAGTTGGTTAGTACTGCGTGGAAAGTGTGGCACCTGCCATAACCCAATTAGCATTCGTTACCCTGCTATTGAACTGCTCACAGCCACGTGTGCATTGATCGTGGTCGCGGTCTTTGGTCCAACCATCCAAATGCTTTTTGGCCTAGTCTTAACCTACATTCTCATCGCTTTAACCTTTATTGATTTTGATACGCAGCTCCTGCCAGATCGCTATACTCTCACGCTTGCAGCACTTGGTTTAGCAATAAATAGTTATGCTATTTATACCTCTCCCACCGCTGCCATTTGGGGTTATATCATTGGCTTCTTGTGCTTATGGGTCGTCTATTATCTATTTAAGCTTATCACTGGCAAGGAAGGCATGGGCTATGGCGACTTTAAGTTACTTGCTGCCTTAGGTGCCTGGATGGGGCCGTTGTTACTGCCACTGATTGTGCTACTTTCATCTTTTGTTGGTGCAATCATCGGCATCATCTTGCTCAAAATTCGAAAAGAAAATCAACCTTTTGCTTTTGGTCCATATATTGCTATTGCAGGTTGGATTGCTTTTCTTTGGGGAGAGCAAATTATGAAAATTTATTTAGGCAATTAATAAAACCTATGGCATTTATTTTAGGTCTGACAGGCGGAATCGGTAGCGGGAAATCTGCCGCAAGTCACTGGTTTGAACAACAAGGCATTCACGTGGTTGATGCAGATGTGGTTGCTCGAGAAATTGTGGCTGTAGGTCAGCCCGCACTGCAACAAATTCAAGCCCAGTTTGGAGATTGGGTGCTCCTAGACAACGGCGAACTGAATCGCCGCGCTTTGCGCGAACACATTTTCCAAGACCCAGCTGCCCGCACGCAATTGGAAAATATCACCCACCCTGCTATTCGCCAGTCCATCAGACAACAATTGCAAGATGCGACTAGCCCTTATGTGATTTTGGTTTCACCGCTACTGTTTGAGACCAATCAACATGAACTAACCCAACACACCCTGTTGATTGATGCTTCTATAGATCTACAAATTTTGCGTGCTTCTCAACGTGACCATCAAAATATTGAGCAGATTCAGGCCATCATTCAAGCTCAAATGCCACGCGAGCAAAAACAGGCTTTAGCCAATGATATTGTGATAAATGATGGACATTTGGAGCACTTATACGCACAGCTCAGACCTTTGCATTTAAAGTATTTAGCTCGTTCAGAAGCCTAAAAAAAGCAGTCGATTATCACTGCTTTTTTTGTTGCACGAGTTGGGCTTTCAAACTGTCCTTACGTATCCAGCGCCAAGGCTGCAAGGCACCAATCCCCATCCCTACAAGCCCACATAAAATGGCAACACTCAGCGGCTCATTGAGCAGAGGAACTGCAATTATTGCAGCAATAAATGGTGCTAAGGTGACAATACTGCCTGTTTTAAATGCCCCCAAACGTTTAATAGCCTCCACATAAGTAAGAGTCGCTACAATCACCACAAATATGCCATGAAATATGACCTGAGCAATCAATTGCACAGGTTGCACATGTGCGAGGGTTTTGGGCAAAAACAAAACATAAATTGGTACAAATACAATCGCAGCCCAAACCGCAACACCTGCCATGGAATGCCACGCAGATAATTTCCATTGCCGAAGCAAGACAGTAAATGTTCCCCAAAGCACGGCACTGAGGAAAAATAAACCATCCCCTAAACTAAAAGCGATACCTGTTTCTTGATACATCAACCCGCTCATGACCGTCAGTGCAAGCAACATTATACTGAGGCTAAGCCAAGTATGCCGGTCAAAGGGCTGCCGAAATAAAAGATAAGCCGCGACAGCCGTGCAAAGTGGAATGCAGCCATTGAGAAAGATCGCAGCATGTGCCGCAGGCACATAATGAAAGGCACTATAAGCGGTGATGCAATAACATACCCCACCAATCATCGCCAAAATAAAAGGCTCTTTCTTCCACAAAAAGGCAGTATCCTTTTTATAGATCAAGATCGGCATTAAGATGCAAAATGCCAAGAGAAAACGTAAGGCAGTAATATCCCACGCCCCAATGCCCCAATTGGCACTGAGCCGAGCCGTTAAGGTAAATCCCCCCCAAATACACATGGTGATGGCAATAAATACATAGCCTTGTTTTTGAGGGGTCATCATTGGATTTAAATTGAATCGGAAATTAAAAAATTTTAGATATTACGTTGACGACATGCTTCATACAAAGCCATACCCGTTGCTACACTGACATTCAGACTTTGCAAGTTGCCTGCCATCGGGATATATACTGTTTGATCACATTGAGACTGGGTAATTGGACGCAGGCCTGTATCTTCAGCACCCATCACCACACATACAGCAGTGCCCGTAAAATCGAACTGTTGTAGCGGCAAGGCATTTTCATCCAACATGGTACCAACCACACGCACATTAAATTCTTCCTTAATTTGCGCTAACGTCCGAGCCAAATTGGTTACTTGAATAAATTTAACTTTTTCAGCACCACCTGCCGCAACTTTGCGTGCAGTCGGGGTCAAACTTGCAGAACGATCACGAGGCACAATCACAGCTTCAACGCCCATTGCAGCAGCAGTACGGATACATGCGCCGAGGTTATGCGGATCGGTGACTTGGTCTAAACCCAGCAATAAACAATTTGGCGACTGTTTAAGTAAAGCTTCTAGATCTTTTTCATTGAAAACTGGATTAGGACGAACAGCGGCAACCACTCCTTGGTGGAACGGCAAGCCAGCCATTTTTTCCAAGCGATCACGGCCCGTTTGTTGTACGCTAATCCCAAACGGTTCAGCCAACTCAAGTACACGCTTTAAACGCTGGTCATCACGCCCTTTTAAGGTAAAAAGTGTGAGCACACGTTCAGGCTCAAGCTCCAACAATGACTCCACCGAATGAACGCCATAAAAATATTCAGGTTTAGCCATGTAGGACCTCTAAAAGATAAATCACCATCGACACGATGTGCCAAAATAAAAATCCTGTAAAGCTGACTTTACAGGATTGCTGTGCAATATCTAGTTTAACTGATTTTGCTTAAAATTACTTAGTGAGTATCGTCTGAAAGCTTAGCCTTCTAAATGACACACGTAATCTAAAACTTCATCAGTTTCAATTTTGAAACGGCTATTGCCAGGCACGTAAAAAGACTGTCCCGCACGGAACAATTCGCTCTCTTCACTGTCTGCAATCTGCACACGACATTCGCCTGAAATAATTTCCATACGCTCTGGCACATGTGTTTCGAACGTCAATGCTTGCTCTGTCGGTAGAATGACACCTAACGTTTTTTTGGTACCATCTTCAAACTGTACAGTATGGCTAATGCATAAACCGCCAAAATAAACATTGGATTTTTTAATGACAGAGACATGATCG
This sequence comes from Acinetobacter halobius, assembly GCF_044130335.1. NCBI lineage: Bacteria > Pseudomonadati > Pseudomonadota > Gammaproteobacteria > Moraxellales > Moraxellaceae > Acinetobacter > Acinetobacter halobius. The sequence continues at coordinate 31,533 of NZ_JBIQOD010000005.1, read as the reverse complement.
AACTGAGTTGACATGCATACACTCCAGATAATGCGCATTTATAATCATATTGATGTGCTAGTTTAAAGATGTGCGATTAACTAATCAATCCATGTTTTATTCCATTCAATCAATATTTTGTTAAAGCCCGACCATTGTACAATTGCACCTCTTCTCTCTACACTTTGGCTTAATTTTTGCCTGTCTAGGCCTTCTAAAATAGTCATTTTGAATATATCTAGAAACCAAGGACAACTTTGCTACCAATTTTAGATTCACGACGCGATTTAAAAATCTATTAGGTCGTCTTTGGGATTCAAGCTAAAATAGTCCAGTTTTAACTAAAACCAATAGCACTGCCGTCTTGTCGGCTGAATAAAACTTGACTATCTTAAACTAAAACTTTTCGCAGCTCGGATGCGTTTATGCTGACACATTTAACTTTAATTAACTTTGCTTTAGCTGATCACTTAGCCCTTGATATTGATCAAGGCTTTAATGTCTTAACGGGTGAAACAGGTGCAGGTAAATCTTTATTACTTGATGCACTGTCAGCATGTCTAGGTGAACGCACCGACACTAACTATGTTCGTTTTGGTTCAGACAAAGCCGATGTGACCGCTATTTTTAGTTATCAAGAACATAGTCCTGAAGCAACATGGTTAAAGTCACATGAACTCGATGATGAGTCAGGCGAAATTCATTTAAGACGTGTGATCTTTGCTACAGGACGAAGCAAAGCATGGATTAATGGCCGTCCGAGTAGCTTAGCTGAATTAAAAGAAATTGGCCGTTTGTTGGTACAACTCTACAGTCAACACAGTCAGCAACAGCTGTTAGAGCCACCTTATCCAAAGCGCTGGTTAGACCTGTATCACAACTTCTACCCTGAAGCGCAGGCTGTACGTGAAGCTTATAGTACTTGGCAAAAAGACATCCGTCAGCACCAAGCAGCATTGGATGCCCAAGCCACACGAAAACAGCGTATCGACACGCTAAACCTACAACTTGAAGAACTCGAAGATGTGGTTCAAATCGACTACAAGGAGATTGAACAAGAGTTTGACCGTCTTTCACATCATGAAAACATCATGCAAGACAGCAGTTATGCCTTAAATGCATTAGATGATGCAGAGCAGAACATTAATCAAGAAGTTTCCAGTATTCTTCGTCGTTTAGAGTCGCATGCAGGCCGTAGTGAGCAATTGGCTGAGATTCACACCTCTTTGCTGAATGCGCAAAGTGAACTTGAAGATGCCACAGCCAACCTACGTCAGTTTATTGACCGTCAAAGCTACGACCCTGAACGCATGGAAGAGCTCAATACACAGCTTGAAATGTTCCATCGTTTTGCACGTAAATATCGCACGCAGCCTGAATTGCTCAAGCAAGAATATGAACAATGGCAAGTCGAATTAGAACAACTTCACTTATTAGAAGACCCTGAAACACTGGCAGAACAAGTCGAGCGCTCGCATCAAGACTTTTTAGATAAAGCACACCATCTGGATCAAATTCGCCAAGATGCAGCCGCACCACTGGCCAAACATTTAACCGAACAAGTGAAACAACTGGCCCTACCTGAAGCTCATTTTGAGTTTAAGTTTGAACCTTTGGAACAGGCTTCAAGTGAGGGACTCAGCTTTATCCAACTATTATTTACAGCCAATAAAGGTATCCCACCTCAGCCCTTAGCCAAAGTAGCATCAGGCGGTGAACTCTCACGTATTGCCTTGGTCATGCAAGTGATGAATGCTGAAAAAACTGAAGCAGAAGTTTTAGTGTTTGATGAAATTGATGTCGGGATCAGTGGTGGTACGGCGGAAATTGTGGGACGCCTATTGGCCGACTTAGGCTCACACGTGCAAATTTTATGTATTACCCACCAAGCCCAAGTCGCAGCACAATCCGACCAACATCTATTGGTGAAAAAGCGCCAAACTGACCCGGCCAGCAGTACCATTTTAAGTTTAGAAGAAGATGAGCGAATCAATGAGCTCGCACGCATGACAGGGGGGGTTGAAATCAACGACACCACACTGCAACATGCCAAGCAATTACGCCAGCTAAAGTTCCAGTCTGCTTAGAATATGTAGATTGGATCACAAAAAAAGATTTGGAGAATAGGCATTAGTCTAGTAACGTGGTAATTAAGAACATTTACTAGAAGCATTTCAATTTCAAGGAGAAGCCTTTAGGTGAGCAAACAATATCTGACGCATCGCTGTCTCATTGCCCCGCCCGATATGGCAGATGATTTTTTTGCCAATACGGTGATTTATTTGGCTCGACACGATGAAGAAGGTGCTCAAGGCATCATCATCAACCGACCTTCAGGACTTTCTGTTAAGGAATTGCTCAATGATCTTGAAATTGAAGCAGATCATGTCCGCCCTCATGATGTACTCCAAGGTGGCCCTTTACGTCCTGAAGCAGGCTTTGTCTTACATACTGGCCAACCAACATGGCACTCATCTATTGCGGTGGGAGAAAACATCTGTATCACTACCTCTAAAGATATTCTAGATGCTATTGCTCATAACGAAGGTGTGGGTCGTTATCAAATTGCTTTGGGTTATGCCAGCTGGACCAAAAACCAATTGGAAGATGAACTCGCTCGTGGTGATTGGCTGGTCTGTGATGCTGATATGGATTTGATTTTTAATATTCCTTATAACGACCGTTGGGATGCTGCCTACAAAAAGTTGGGGCTCGACAGAACCTGGTTGTCATCTGAGATTGGACATGCCTGATTTAAACACGCCCCAAATGATTATGGCATTTGACTTTGGTACACAAAAAATGGGCATGGCTGTCGGTCAAGCATTGATTGAAAGTGCCACACCTTTGGCGTTGTTTGCCATGAGAGATGGCATTCCCAATTGGGATGATTTGCATAAAATTATCAAGCAATATCAACCTAATCTATTTTTAGTCGGTTTACCGCTGAATATGGATGATAGTGAGTCAGAACTCTCGGCCCGCGCGCGTAAATTTGCGCGTCGTTTACGTCATCAGACCAATATTGAAACGTGGATGGTGGATGAACGTTTAAGTACCCGCTCTGCCCGCGATGAGTTAAGTCACTACCAAGCACAAGGCAGAGGGAAAAATCTCTCTGCAGATAGCCTTGCCGCTGCATTATTTATTGAAAGTTGGTATCGTGAACCCAAAGGACTTACTCCTTAGTTCAGAGTCTCTCGAAACATAGCGAACCATCTTAAAAAAGCATCCAATAAGGATGCTTTTTTAAGAGATGAAGAAAGACCAATTTAGTGGCTCTTCTCGATAATATGTACTGTCACAGTTCGCCCCGCAACAAATGCCAATTCATTCTTTGGAATTTCATCTAATGCAATTTTTACAGGAACGCGTTGCGCTAAACGCACCCAACTAAAAGTTGGATTTACATTTGCCAGTAGACCTGTACTAGATGTTCGTTCACGATCTTCAATGCCTGAGGCAATGCCCTGCACATGACCTTTTAAACTTCCCGAATCACCCATCAACTGAATGGTTGCGGGAGCACCGAGATAAATTTTATTTAACTTGGTTTCTTCAAAATAGCCCACCACATAAAGTTGTGAACGATCCAACAACGCCGCTACCGCTTGACCCACTTTGACATAGTTGCCTGCTTTCATCTCAAAGTTAGACAATGTACCATCGGCAGGTGCTAGGACTTCGGAACGGTTCAAGTTTAATTCAGCCAAATGTAAATTACTGGTGGCTACATCAATTAACGCCTGTTGCTGCGCAATATTGGCTTTGGCCTGCTGAATCGCCGCTTGCATTTGTTCATGTTCGGCATGTGATTGATCTCGTACGGCAAACATCTGATCTTGTTCTTGCTTTGAAATAGCACCATCCATCAAATTGGCATAGCGTTCTGCATTTTTATCGGCCAAGTGACTATTGGCTTGTGATTTGGTCAAATTGGCTTTGCTTTGAAACAGCTCCGCTTCGGCGGCGGCCAAACTGGCTTTGGCTTTAGCCAAGTCTGATTTGGCTTGTTCCACATCAAGCGCCTGACGTGCCACATCAATTTTAAACAGCACCTGTCCTTGTTTGACGCTTTGATTATCATGCACTAAAACTTCAGTGACTAAGCCTGAAACATCGGAAGACACTTGAATCACATCGCCACGAACCCGCCCATCACGTGTCCACGGTTCAGCATTATAATAATGCCAAAGATGCACGAGCACTGCGATCGCGATACCCGCAATCAGCACTGAAGTGAAGGGACGGCTCAGTTTACGCCAATCAAAGGATGCCATTTCATTTTACCTCATTCATTTCAATCAGATGTGCGCTTAGGCAAAGCTCACGATAAAACCCCAATGGACCATGCCAAGCACTGTAATGTAGAGGCATAAATAAAAAATACTGGGTAAAAAAATCCAACCTTTGTCGACCCAAGGATCGGTCACCCGCATGAGTAACCGTAATACGATGTAGGCCAATACCGCCTGAATGACCAAAACTGGCACATAGACACCATAGATATTAAGTTCACCCATCGTTATGCTCCCAACAAACGGACGTGAGACATTTCGGCCCATGTCGCATGACAGAGACTGCTTTGAATATTATTCAGTGAAACTTGCAAACGCCGAGCAATGCTTAGGTCTTGCATCTGTATAAGCTCGGCCTGAATGATCTGAATTTTGTCCAAAATGTGTTGTCTGACCTGTAGGTCGCTATGGTCTAATTCTTTAGCGTAAAAATAAGCATCCATTTGGCTTTGTAGTTCTTGTAGATGCAGCGTGATAGAGGCCTGCACAGGCATTTTTTCAATCAGTTCTTGCACCCGAGTTAAATCAATCACCGCACTGGATTCAATCAGGGCCAAATTGATTTTTTGCTTCAAACGATCAGACTGGACCAACTTGGTATTCAGTACGCCTATCCGATCCAACATACTGCGCAAATGCACTCTAAACTCGACCCCATAAGGTAAATAAAGCGCTTGTCGTATCGCTTTATAATGTAAAGACAGGATTCGCTTGGCGGTAATGTCCGGCGACATCGCACGCACCAAATGAATCACATAGACAGAAATGATGGGACCAAGCACCGTACCAATCGAGGCATCAAAGAACGTTACTTGATCTAGGTGATAACGGTTTTGCAGGTTTAAGCCCATGACCACACCCATCAATAAAGGCAACGCCAAGCCTGTAAGTGGCGGATGTAAAAACAGCATCAGGCAGTACATACAAAAAGGGGCCAACACTATCGCTAACATCCAAAAAGCGCTGACTTGCGGGAAGATGCCATAAGCATAAATAAAGACAATAATCGCCGCATACAAACTGCCACGGATAAAAATTTTTAAGGCAGGAACGGGGTTGTCCATACTGGTGAGAATGCAAGCACAAATAGCCGCCATTTCCGCCATCATAAAACCTGCTTTCCAGCCACTGACGATCCAAAAGCCAGTTGCCACAATCACCACGATAAAAGCAGAAACACCACCACGTACTGCAACACCATGATCGCGATGTAGGTTAGGATAAGTCGTACTCATCGGGATCACTGTCGCAGGTAAACTGTCATCGCCTTGTTGAATACGTTGCCAAATCAACTTAATGGCACGTATATTTTGAATAAAATGACGCACATCCATTTTTAAACTGGCCAATATGACTTGCTGCTGTGGCAAGGCACTGTCAAACACGTCTTGGAAACTCGACTCAAATTGTTCAGGCAAATGGTTTAGTTCTTGTTCTAAAATGGCTTGATCGCCTTGCAAAAACTCGACGATCTGCACATGCACTTTTTCTAAAGCAGGACGGTACGCAACATCAATGTGGTCTAGCTGCTGAATCCGCTCTGCCATCGCCACCAGATTGGTCACCAACATACTCAGTTGATGCAACATTTCTTGTAAGGGTTTGGTCATGCCTTGTAATGCTGATTTTTCATAGCTCAAGTACACAGCCATCACATGAATATCAGCAATATCACGCGTGATATGACTGAGCGTAGCGCTGTAATTGATGGCTTTTACGTCCGCATTGAGGATTTTATCAAAAACTGCCCGGGTATCTTGAAGAGTCTGTGAAACACGGGTTTTCACCACAGGACCAATATGCATAGGGAACAGTACCGCATTCACCACGGCACTACATAACACTCCAACCGTAATTTCGATAAAGCGCCCAATCGCCATATCAAACATTGACGTAGTTTCAATGTTATAAATAATGTTGTAGCAAATAATGACTGTGGTATAACCAGCCAACATAAAAATATAGCTACGTGGCGTTCGATCCAATAAAGAAAAATATAAGCAAAATCCGACCCACGTCGCCAAAAACAAGGTGAATAGTTCAGGGGTATTAATCAGATTTGGGGTAACCGCAAGTGAAACAATAGCGCCCAACAGCGTTCCCAAAACACGATATACGCTCTTTGAAGCGGCCATTCCAGTATAAGGATTGGCAATCACGAAGACTGTGCCTATAGCCCAAATGGGATAAGCCAGATCTAAGGAAAATGCCACATACAGTGAGAGCATGCCTGCCAAAAAAGTTTTACTCGCAAAAATCCAATCCAATTTATTTGGACGAAATGCAATTAACTGTTTGGTCAGGAACATAAATCATCTCTAAATGCGCTGAATGACAACATCTACAGGATTCTTCAACGCAGTATTGCTCAAGCAAACAGCAACACTTCATCCTCACCAGAAGCGAAAACGAATCAAAAATAATTCCAATAAATGAAGTCTTTTACAGACATGGGCAAAGACAGCACCATGTGACAGGAAAGAAAATGCTCAAAAAAATAATGAAACATTATTCATTAAAAGACATTTCTATAGACAATTTTTCCAAAATTAATTGTTTTTGTCAATCAAAATATCTCCATGTGATAATACAATCTTTTTTATCCGTGTTTTATCGCTTGTTTTTCAGACCAATTCTGCATATTAAAAGTTTCTCAAGCCTTCTGCGTAAACAGAAAACCATGTCAAAGTTATGTGTTTTTTGTTATATAGTCACTATTGCTCAGATAGATGATTTTTGACTCAGTAGGTTGTTATGGCACTTTCAAGTTTTGGTAAAATTCTCACTGTCTTAGGCCTCTTTTCTGTGTCACGCCCGATTATCAATGTCGATACTATCAGTGCCGAACTGGGGCTTTCACAACCTACAAGTTATCGCTACTTAAAAGAGTTGGTGTCCGCAGGACTTTTACAGCGTTTAAGCGGAACCAGCGGTGACTATACTTTGGGTTCTCAAATTGCTGTGTTGGACTACATCTCTCGAACCACAGATCCGTTATTACAAATCAGCATTCCTTTTATGCAAGACATCGTTGAGCGAACGGAATTTTGCTGTATCCTCACCCAGCTCAACGCAGAGCACTGTATTGACCTATATGGTGAAGTTTTTAAAGATCTTGAGTTATTTTCCTATGGGCGGGGTTGCCCACGTCCCGTGTATTTGGGTTCATCGCCGAAAGTGGTGATCTCACAGCTTAGCAAAGCCAAAATTATTGAATATTATCAAAAATTTGCTACTCAACTGGCTGAGGTCAATTTTGCCGCGAGCCAAGACGAATTTTTACAGAAAATGAAAGCCATTAAGAAACAGGGCTATTATTTTTCCAATGGCGAGTTTGACCCCAATCTTGCCAGTCTTTCCGTACCTGTCAAATTTTCACCCAAAGATACGCCGTTGGCACTGACCTTATTGGCTTCGAAGAACCGATTTGAATTTGTCGATCTGAAAAAAATGGTCGAAATATTAAGACATAGCGCACTACAAATCGAACAGAAATGCAACCTGCTACATAATATTGAGACCTAAATTTTATTTAGCCTTGCTGTGCGGGATAGAAATAGCGAAAGGTTAAATTCAGTCGTGGCTCAGTGATTTTACTGGATTTCATCAACGCATGTTTCCAGTAGCGCTGAGTCTGTCCACGCATCACGATCAATTGCCCACTGTGTAGCATAAGCTCAACTTTTTCCTGTTTAAACTTGTGCTTAAAGCAAAACTTACGGGTTGCACCAAAACTGAGTGAGGCAATCACCACATTGTCTTGCTGCGGCGAACGTAGTGAAGGTTCATCATCACTATGCCAGCCCACAGCTTGGCTACCATTTTCATATAAATTGGCTAAACATGAGTTAAATGGATGTCCCACCAGTTGCTCAATATGCTGTTTTAAACGAAACAAAGCAGGATGCCATAACAGTGCTTGCTTGGCACTCCCCGAATAGTGATATTGATACTCAGCATCGCCATACCACACCACTTTTCGTTCCGTGACATAACGCTTGCCATGTAACACGACCTCGTCAGGTTGCCATGCCAAATGCGCTAAAAAATAATCCAAATATTTTGCACTTTGCTCCGCAGTTAAAATCAAGCCCAAATCCTGCACCTGCCCATCACATGGGAGCACGTTTGCTTGCGGTTCAGGACTAAACAGATCTAAGGTCATGACTGTTCCTCCTCTGCAAACAGTTTAACTGAATTTAGAACGACACAAATCAAAACAAAGTCACAGCTTGTCGCCTAGCCTCCTTATGCATACACTCATCTGAACTTTCACAATAAAAAGAAGCATGTATGAACCTTTGGCAGTTGTTTCAAAAGCTTCGCCCCTTTGTCCACCCCTATCGGATATTGGTGATTGCGACCTTGATCCTGACGCTGATTGGTTCCTTCACCGCGCAGGTCAATGCCCTGACTTTGCAATATGCCGTCGACAGTATCAACCGTCTGGTCGAACAAGGCCAAGGACTGACCGAAGGCCTACACATTTTGATCACCATTTCTGTGATTTTACTCAGCAAAGAAATCATCAGTGCCTTGGTGCAGTTTGGTCAAAAATTTTATGGGGAAAAACTGCGCATTCTGGTATCACAAGACTTGGCGCAAAGTATTATTGAAAAATTCCTGAACTATCGTTTGACCTTTTTTAATGCCGATCAGAACCAAGCAGGTAAGCTACAAACGCGAATTGACCGTGGCATTGGTTCGCTCACCCGTCTCATACAAATCTTTTTTATTGATATTTTACCGCTCTTTAGCAGTGCGATTGTGGCACTGGGACTGATGTACTATGCCAATATTTATGTCGGTTTAGTAGCAACCAGTATTATTCCGATTTACTTTTGGCTGACCTTTCAACAGGCAAAAAAACTAGGAGGATGGCGGCGTAAACTGCGTGATGGTCGTGAAAAAAAGAGCCAAGGCATTCTGAGTATTATCCAGTCGATTAGTGTGATTAAATCCTTTAACCGAGAGTCTATTGAGTCCACCAAACAACTGAAACTGCAAAAAGCACTGACCGAAAACCAGATGCAAACACGGCAGCTCAGTTTTTTATTTGATGGCTTAAAGACCTTTATTGAACAAATAGGGATTGTGCTGATTATCATCCTCACGGCGTACTTTGTACTCGATGGACAGATGAGCATCGGCATGATCATGTTTCATATTTTATTGTTCAATAATGTCTCCGCACCCATTCGTTCATTGCACCGTATTTATGATGAAGTGAATGATGCGATGATTTACGCGGAAAGCTTTTTTAAAATTTTAGAAGCCGATGATGAAATCGAGCAAAGTGGTACGCTCAAACCCACAATTCAAGGTAAATTTACCTTAAAGCATGTCGATTTTTTCTATCCCAATGGTCATCATGCATTAAAGCAAATTGACATGGAAATTCGACCGAATAAAATCACAGCGTTGGTCGGTTTATCGGGCGCAGGCAAATCCACTTTAATTAGCTTATTGGATAAGTTTTATCAGCCTGATGCAGGAAAAATTGAGCTCGATGGGATTGACCTACAAGACATAGACACCACTTATTTACGTGATCACATTGGTCTCGTTTTACAGAAAAATCACATTTTCCAAGGCAGTATTTTAGACAATATTCGTTATGGAAAAATCAATGCCACAGATGATGAAGTCTACGCTGCCGCAGAAAAAGCGTCCATTCACAAGCAAATTCTTCAATTGCCCGAAGCCTATCAATCCGATGCCCTGATGCTCTCAGGCGGGCAACAACAACGCATTGCGCTGGCACGCATGTTCCTCAAAAACCCACCGATTATTTTTCTTGATGAGCCAACCGCCAGCCTCGATGCGATTGCTAGCGAGCAGATTAAACATAGCCTCGATCAGATCAAACAAGGGCGAACGGTGATTATTATTTCACATAGCTTGTCGCAAATTATTGATGCCGATTATACCTATGTGATGAAAGAAGGCTGTATTGCAGAACATGGGGAACATGAAGCACTGTACCGTCAGGAAGGCGTTTATAAAGAAATTTTTGATGCGATGGCCAAGAGCCTAAATATTGAGAAAATTGCCAAAACGTTTGAAGATGATACTGAGGAAGAAACGCATAGTTGACTTCTCTTCGATATAAAAAGAGCTCCCTCAGGAGCTTTTTGACATCTAAAAATCAAGGCTGTTTTAAGTACGGCCAAGCTGCCTTGAGGTAAATAAACATCGACCACAAAGTCAAAATCACTGCGGTATACAACAATGCATAAGCCAACATTTCAAGCGGTTGCCAATTCAGCAAGAACACCGTAATTGCAATCATTTGAAAAGCGGTTTTATATTTTCCAACCGTAGATACAGCTACATTGGTACGTGCACCCAACTCGGCCATCCACTCGCGTAAGGCAGATACCGTTATTTCGCGAGAAATAATCACAATCGCTGCAAATGCCATCGAAATTTCAGGTTTCCACTGCACCAATACAATCAGTGCAGCTGCCACCATCAGCTTATCCGCCACAGGGTCTAAGAAACGTCCAAATGCAGAAGTCTGATTTAAAGTCCGCGCCAAATAACCATCAAACCAATCTGTCACCGCAGCAACAACAAAAATAGACGTCAATAAAATATGACGAGACATATTGCCTGCGTGTTCAGCAATACCCATTACAGGAGGCCAATAAGCCACCAATAAGAAGACCGGAATTAGGGCAATACGCGCCAAGGTCAAGATGTTTGGAATATTCAGGATTCGACCTGCTGTCATAGACACCGCCAATTTTTCCCCTTCATGCGCGATGAAACCATCGATCTATTTTCGCATGCGACTCATCGTAATTAGGCCTCACTTTATACGAATTGAGGTACAGTGTCACTAGGCAAACACGGTTACTGTTTGCCGTGAGATAGCGATTAAACGGTTTTCGGCATCCCATAAATAAGCAGACTCCGTCGAATAGCCGTCTGCTGCATATTGCGTTTCAACTTGAAATTTCATCCAATCATGTAACTGATTTTTCAGTGGATGCACATAGGTCAAATGCCAGGTCAACGAACTTGCAGGTGCCATCGTTTTAAACATGGGTAAGACACCCGGTGGCCAAATATCTATCGACACCATCAGGTCTGCCACAGTCATGTCACGATTTTCATGCAAATTAGGGTTAAAACGATACCAGCCTGAAAAGTCAGGTTCTGGACTGGCTGTACACGGATACTGCCCTGTCACCCACACCATATCCAGTTGCTTAAAGCACTCGGGTGCAAGTGGATGATGCGGTGCGGTTGTCAGACCTTCAACCGATGGAAACGTTGGCGCTACAGGTTCTTGATGCACATGAATACTCGATTCACGCTGTGTTCCGAAACTTGCCACTAAAATACTTTGAACCGCATCATCCTGCCATAAGCGTACCTCCAAAGTGGTCACTGACTTGCCTTGACGTAGAATCTCGCTGGTTAAACGAACTTTGGCCTGCTGTACTGGCCCAACAAAAGTTACGCTACAACTGAGTAAATGTTTCGTATCATCAGCAACAGTCAACAATGCTTTTTGCATCATTAAGCCTGCAACCAATCCCCCATAAATGGTGCGTCCTTGCAACCAACCTGTAGGTATATCTATCCATTCTTGTTCTGCTAAAGCTTGATAACTGTGTTGAAGTGACATAGAGCATCCTTGTTTTAAATTCCCTCCATATCTTTACAACACAATTCAACTGATGTGAATGATCAGTGACCCATGCGTCAATGAGCACTTTTGCCAACGCGGTGACTGCTGCTCTATTCATGTAAAACTTTATAAATGGTGCGCGCCATTACTTCACCCAAACCAGGCACCAAAGTTAAATCTTTTTCCGAGGCTTTCAACACCCCTTGGATTCCACCAAAGTGAGTCAATAAATCACGGCGCCGTTTCGGCCCCAAACCCGGGATCACTTCCAAAATGGATGAACCACGCTTTTTATCACGTTTGGCTCGGTGCTTGGTAATCGCAAAGCGATGCGCCTCATCACGCACCTGTTGTATCAAATGCAATGCTTTATGGTCTTCAGGCAACTGAATTTTTGTTCCATCGGTAAAGTGTAGAGTTTCAAGGCCCGGTTTACGCCCCTCTCCTTTTGACACCCCAACCATAAAGGCCTCTAAACCCAGCTCTTGCATAACGTCCATCGCCATATGCAACTGCCCTTTACCACCATCAATCAAGAGTAAATCAGGCAACATGGCTTTTTTATAACGACGAGTCAGCGCTTGGCGCATTGCGGCATAGTCATCACCCGCGGTAATGTCTTGAATTGAAAACTGACGATAATCGCGCTTACGAATGCCACCGCTGTCGAACACGACACACGAAGCCACGGTTTCTTCGCCCATGGTATGTGAGATGTCAAAACATTCGATCCGATCAACCGGACGCCCCACCACTTGTTCAAGTTGATGGAAACGCTCATTCAGCTCAAAGTGATTGGCCAATTGTCCTTTGATCGCATGCTGCACATTCATCTGTGCCAATTCTAACCATTCTGCACGTGTCTCACGCACGCTATGCTTAATCTGTACTTTCTTATCAAACTGTTGTTGTAGCGCCTGTTCCAGTTCTTTTCGATCGGGCAGTTCGACATTCACAATCAATTCGCTAGGCACTTCATCTGCCACTTGGAAATAGAAGTTCGCCATGAAGTCAGCCAGCATTTGCCCCAAATCATCTCCAAGCATATCTGGAAAATAACTTTTGCCTCCCAACATTTTGCCGTTGCGTACATGCATGATCTGCACGCAGGTCACTCCTGCCTGATAAGCAATCGCTAAAATATCCGCTTCACCTTTGAGCTTATAAATGGCTTGTTGTGACTGGACATCCCGCAATAGCGCCATACGGTCACGATAAAACACCGCTTTCTCAAACTCTAAGGCTTCGGCCGCTTGCTCCATTTTCGCAATCAGTTCCTGATTCAGCTCTTTGGTGTCTCCTTGTAAAAAACGAATCGAGTTATCGACATCATTTTTATACTCTTCAGGGCTAATGAGTCCCACACACGGCGCTGAACAACGTTTAATTTGATATTGCAAACAAGGACGCTTACGCTGCGAAAAATAGCTATTTTCACACTGGCGAACATTAAACAGTTTTTGCAAAACCAACAAAGTATCCCGTGCATTATATGCACTCGGATACGGTCCAAAGAACTTCCCAACTTGGTGTTTGCCTTTGCCCCGACCCGATGCAATCCGTGGATACGGTTTGTCGGCAGAGACAAAGATATAGACATAGGACTTATCGTCCCTAAGCATAATGTTATAGGGTGGACGATGTAGCTTAATCAGGTTTTGTTCAAGCAGCAGTGCTTCAGTTTCAGAACGAACGACTAAGGTTTCGATGTCATAAATCCGCGCCACCAAAGCCTGCGTCTTCGGATGCTCAATGGTTTTGACAAAATAACTAGAAACACGATTTTTTAAATTTTTCGCTTTGCCCACATACAGCAGTTCACCGTCTTTACCGAGCATGCGGTAAACGCCCGGTAATGTGGTCATATTGGCTAAAATTTTTTCGATATGTTCTCGTGCGTTTTCGTTCACAATACGTTCAAACCTCGGAGCACTGATGGGCTGATATGGATAGATTTCTGGCTTTTTAAGTAGGGAAATTATAGTCAGGACCGTTCACGACTTAATAACATCCACGACTTCTGCTGAAGCGTCTGGGGTTTCAGCTACGTATACTCTTTCTGTACAACTAAAACTTGCCCATATAAATCAAGATGTTCATCTCCCCAGGCTTTAAGTGCCAATAAGATGGGGCGTAAACTACGCCCCAAAGGGGTTAAGCTATATTCTACCTTGGGTGGCACCTGCGGATATACTTCCCGATGAAGCATGCCATCTTCCTCGAGTTCCCGTAGCTGATTGGTCAGCATCCGTTGGGTCACATTCGGTATTCGTTTACGAATCTCACCAAACCGTAAGGTGTCTTCAGTCAACAAATGCCATAAAATAATACTTTTCCATTTCCCATCCAAAATCCCAATTGCTGCCTCGACCGAACATCCTGGACTACAGTTAAAGCGTGAATGCTTTGCTTTACCCATTTCAACAGTATCCTTTTTTACACTATATGCAGAATTTAACCGTATATAGCATTTTTAAAACTACGATAACATTTTCAGCATAAACCCAATTTGAGATGAAAACTATGAAAGCTGTTGGATATTTACATGCTGGTTCTGCCGAACAATTACAAGATATTGAAGTCGATATACCCAGTCCTCAAAATAGAGAAGTCTTAGTGGCAATAAAAGCCATTTCTGTAAACCCCGTCGACTGTAAAATCAGAACCCGAGTCTCACCTGAACATGGACAGTCCAAGATTTTAGGATGGGATGCTGCTGGTGAAGTCGTCGCTGTCGGTCCAGACGTGGAAAACTTTAAAGTAGGCGATCAAGTGTGGTATGCAGGTGATTTGACTAAAGCAGGCAGCAATGCTGAATTTCATGTGGTCGATGAGCGTATTATCAGTCTAAAACCGCATAACTTATCTTTTGCTGAAGCGGCTGCCATTCCGCTGACCGCGATTACCGCATGGGAAATGCTATTTGATCGACTTCAAGTACAACAACATGATGCCTCAAATGAGTCAATTCTAATTATTGGTGCTGCTGGTGGTGTAGGATCTATCGCCATTCAATTACTCAAAGCTAAAACCCAATTACAAGTCATCGCTACAGCCTCCCGTCCCGAGAGTCAAGCATGGGTTAAACAATTGGGGGCAGATATCGTGTTAGATCATCGCCAATCTCTAGTTGAGCAAATCCAAGCTCAGAATTTACCTGCTCCACGTTATGTTTTCTCAACGACACATACTGACCACTACTTAAGCCAAATTGCAGAGTTAATTGCACCGCAAGGTCAGTTGGGGCTCATTGATGACCCTGAGCAGCTCGATATTCGCTTACTGAAACGTAAATCTGTTGCGATACATTGGGAGTTTATGTTCACACGCTCCATGTTCCAAACCTCTGACATACAAGCGCAAGGACACTTATTACAACAAGTTGCAACCTTAGTCGAAAGTCAAAAAATCCATAGCACACTCAAGCATATAATGGGACGTATTAATGCGGAGAATATGCGCCAAGCACATGCTGCCATCGAGTCTGAACACACTCAGGGAAAAATTGTATTGGCTGATTTCTAAGATCAAAAAAGCCCTCGTACATCATCGCATCGAGGGCTCTTAAATTGCGCTTGACCTAGTATCAAGCGCTTTGTTGTAGCGCCTGTATAAATTTCTGCTGATCTTTGGGTGAAACCAAAACAGATTTCACAGTTCCATCTTTTTGATAATCTACTTTGAGGCGATCTAAGGACAGTGCTGGTGAAGAAACCGAGTTATTACTTGGGCTGACTTTTTGAATATCTGCCAAAGGAATAGTCCATTTCAAAAACATACTGGTAATCACCAAACAATTTTGCTCAATTCGATATTGAGTATTTACAACAGGCCACCATAACACGGCAATTGTGAGGACATAGGTCACCGTGTGAATTGGATACTGTGACATTGTACCTTTGGCATACATTGTGAATAACAACTGTAGCAACAGACCTGTCATGGCAATAATAAATCCAATCACCCACCAGTCTTTTTTTGAACGAAATTTTTGCATATTTCCCCCTAATTTATGCTTATCTTACACAAAAATATCTCGCTTGTAAGATCATAAAATCAAAACCTTGGCCCATAAAAAAACGCCTCGAAAGACGTTTTTAAATTCCCCATATATCAAAAAATATAAGGGCAAACAAAAATCAGGAAAAAAATTCCAAGCATCAAGAACCATTTTAAAAAATAATACAGTTGGCGGTTGGTTTGTTTTAAAGCTTTGGCTTTGATCCGCACTTGATAGACATAACCAAAGACTTTATTTAACCCACCTGTTTGATCGCCAGCTTCATTTGGAGAGCTGGCTGCGGTCATGACTTTTTTACCAAACCAATGGTTAAACTTTTGCATAAAGCGTGTTTTTAAAGGACGCTCGACATCAGCAAAGAAAATAATGCGATTCTGATCCGTAGTGTTTTCGGCATAGTGAATATAAGTTTCATCAAAGACTACACTTTCACCATCACGCCATGAATAGCGCTGACCATCCACATCAATAAAGCAGCGGTCATCGTTTGGTGTGAGCAAACCCAAGTGATAACGTAATGAACCTGCATAGGGGTCACGGTGACGAACTAAACGGCTGTCGGGAGCCAGTTCGGTAAACATCGCAGCTTTAATGGTCGGCAAGGTTTTCAATAACGCTGTGGTTTTTGGACACAGCTCCATAGCAGATGGGTGTGCCGAGTCATACCATTTTAGATAAAAACGCTTCCAGCCTGTTTTGAAAAAGGAGTTAAAGCCTAAGTCATCATAACTACTTGATGCTTTAATACCGCCTTTTTCATATAAAGCTTTCGCTTCATCTCGAATCATTTCCCAGTTTTCATCCAAGACTTTTAAGTCTTGAAAATGCTGGGTCTCGATATACGGCTGATTCGGTACTTTTGAAAACATGTACATGAGGTAATTAATCGGCGCAAGAATCGTTGAGTGATCGAAAAATTGACGATAAAACGAGTGACGAACTTTCCCACGTTGCTGAATATAAAGGGCAGAAAGAATAAAGATCGCCAGAATGATCCACTTAATCATATAAAAACCTGAAAGCGAATAAAAAGACTAGAGTCGGAGAAGACCTAAAAGTGATCTGA
Organism: Acinetobacter halobius; assembly: GCF_044130335.1. Classification (NCBI taxonomy): domain Bacteria; kingdom Pseudomonadati; phylum Pseudomonadota; class Gammaproteobacteria; order Moraxellales; family Moraxellaceae; genus Acinetobacter; species Acinetobacter halobius. The sequence goes on along the minus strand of NZ_JBIQOD010000005.1, from coordinate 14,527 downwards.
TATCTATTTTAACATAAGCCACAAAATACAGCCTATTTCATGTTTTTCGGAACGAGTTTTCAAGCTTTTCAATCAAACTAGATTTCTCAAAATTGACTGAATTGCCCAAAATAAGAATAAAACATGAACGAAAATAAGAATAACTTCCGCATCTTATTTTCAAATACTTGTCATTAAAAACATGAAGTGAAACAAAAGCTTCATTATATTGAAGCACAATCAAGCAAAAGCACTGCACATAAACATAGAAAACAATTGAACAAAAATAGATGACCCTTGCGTCACGGCTTGATACAACTTGTTATGTTCTTTTTCGATATAGTTATCGTAAGATTGGCGGAGCATAGATGTACGTAGGAATGACGTACTCGCTTCACAACATCAACTTAGAAGTCCTCCAAAATAAAGGAGATCAGGCATGATCCACGCTGGCAATGCCATTACCGTCCAAATGCTTTCGGACGGAATTGCAGAATTCCGCTTTGACTTACAAGGTGAGTCGGTCAACAAATTTAACCGTGCAACGATTGAAGATTTCAAAGCCGCGATTGACGCTGTTAAAACAAACGGCGACATCAAAGGTTTAATCGTTACTTCGGCTAAATCTACATTTATCGTTGGCGCAGATATTACTGAATTTGGTGCAAACTTCGCTCAAGGCGAACAAGCGATTGTGGATTGGGCATTGCCTGTTCACGACATCTTCAACGCATTTGAAGATTTAGAAATTCCTAAAGTTGCTGCGATCAATGGTATGGCATTGGGCGGTGGCTTTGAAATGTGTCTCGTGTGTGACTATCGTGTGATGTCAGAAGCGGCTCAAGTCGGTCTTCCTGAAATCAAACTAGGCATCTTCCCTGGTTTCGGTGGTACAGTTCGTTTAAGCCGTCTCATTGGTATCGACAATGCAGTTGAATGGATGGCCATGGCTAATCCTAAAAAACCAGCTGCTGCACTGAAAGATGGTGCTGTTGATGCAGTAGTTGCTGCCGACAAACTGCAAGACGCTGCAATTGACTTGGTTAAACAAGCCCTTGCTGGCCGTGTAGACTGGAAAGCAAAACGCCAAGAAAAACTTGACCCAGTTAAATTGAACCCAATCGAACAAATGATGGCGTTCAACTCGGCGAAAGGTGCAGTACTTGCAAAAGCAAATCCTGCTCAATACCCTGCGCCTAAACTTCTTCTTGACTCATTACAAGCTGGTGCAAGCCTTCCACGTAATGAAGCACTGCAAGCTGAAGCAGCTGGTTTTGCAAAAGCAGCGATTACACCACAAGCAGGTGCATTAATTGGTCTATTCATCAATGACCAAGTGGTGAAGAAAACTTCGAAGAAATATGAAAAAGGTGCGCACCCTGTAAACCAAGCGGCTGTTCTAGGCGCGGGTATCATGGGTGGCGGTATTGCTTACCAAGCGGCAAGCAAAGGCACACCAATCATCATGAAAGACATTGGTAATCCACAACTTGCTTTAGGTATGAAAGAAGCAAATGGCTTACTGACCAAACAAGTTGAACGTAAGAAGATGAAACCTGCTCAAATGGGTGAAACTCTTGCGCGCATCCGTCCAACTTTAAGCTATGACGAGTTTAAAGAAGTGGACATCGTGATTGAAGCGGTGACTGAAAATCCAAAAGTAAAAGGCATTGTACTTGCTGAAACTGAGAAGAATGTTCGTGACAACACGATCATTGCTTCAAATACTTCAACAATTTCAATCACACGTTTGGCTGAAAACCTACAACGTCCTGAAAACTTTGTCGGTATGCACTTCTTTAACCCAGTACACATGATGCCATTGGTAGAAGTGATCCGTGGTGAGAAGACTTCTGCTGAAGCGATTGCGACCACTGTAGTTCTTGCTCAGAAAATGGGTAAAACACCAATCGTGGTAAACGACTGCCCTGGTTTCCTTGTAAACCGCGTATTGTTCCCTTACTTCGGTGCATTTGACCTGCTATTGAAAGACGGTGCTGACTTCCAACAAGTCGACAAAGTCATGGAAAAATTCGGCTGGCCTATGGGTCCTGCTTACTTGATCGACGTTGTTGGTATCGACACGGGCGTTCACGGTGCAGAAGTCATGGCGGAAGGTTTCCCTGACCGTATGAAGCCAGACTTCAAAGGTTCAATCGAAATCATGTACGAAAACAAACGTTTGGGTCAAAAGAACGACGTTGGTTTCTACAAATACGAACTTGACCGTAAAGGCAAAAAAGCCAAAGTGGTTGATCCAACTGCGTATGAGCTTGTTGCTACTGTGGCAACTGCAGAAAAACGTGAGTTTGATGCTCAAGAAATCATTGACCGTATGATGCTGGCTTTCTGTAACGAAACTGTTCGTTGCCTAGAAGACAACATCGTAGCGACTGCTTCTGAAGCAGACATGGCGATGATTATGGGTGTAGGTTTCCCTCCATTCCGTGGTGGTCCATGCCGTTACATCGACCAAACAGGTGTTGCTGAATACGTTGCACTTTGCGACAAATATGCACACTTAGGTAAGGCTTATGAAGCGCCACAAATGTTGCGTGACATGGCTGCTAACAACAAAAAATTCTACGGTTAAGGAGCAACGTGAATGGCTACTTTAAATCCACGTGACGTTGTCATCGTTGATGGCGTACGTTCAGCAATGGGTAAAACCAAAAACGGTATGTTCCGCAATGTACGTGCTGACAGCTTATCGGCTGAATTGGTTCGTGCTTTAGTTGCTCGCAACCAGTTTGACACCAATGAAGTTGAAGACCTGATCTGGGGCTGTGTAAACCAAACTCTAGAGCAAGGTATGAACATTGGCCGTAACATTGGTTTATTGGCTGACCTTCCAAAAACTGTGGCAGGTCAAACGGTTAACCGTCTTTGTGGTTCATCTATGCAAGCGCTTCACACTGCTGCTGCACAGATTGCAACCAACCAAGGTGATATCTTCATCATTGGTGGTGTAGAGCACATGGGTCACGTAGGGATGATGCACGGCATCGACCTGAACCCAGAAGCGTCTAAGCACTATGCAAAAGCGTCTAACATGATGGGCTTAACGGCTGAAATGTTAGGTCGTATGAACGGCATTTCACGTGAAGAACAAGATGCATTCGGTGTGGAATCTCACCGCCGCGCTTGGGCTGCAACACAAGAAGGTCGTTTCAAAAATGAAATCGTAGGTGTTGAAGGTCATGATGCGAATGGCTTCAAAATCCTGTGCGACATCGACGAAGTGATTCGTCCAGATGCAAACCTTGAAGCATTCAAAGGTTTACGTCCTGTATTTGACCCGAAAGGCGGTACAGTAACAGCAGCAACCTCTTCAGCTTTGTCTGATGGTGCTTCTGCAATGTTGTTGATGTCTGCTGAACGTGCTCAAGCTTTAGGTCTTAAGCCTCGTGCTGTGATTCGCTCTATGGCGGTTGCAGGCTGTGACGCTGCGATCATGGGTTATGGTCCTGTACCTGCAACTCAAAAAGCGCTTAAACGTGCTGGCTTAACGATGGCAGATATCCAAACCATCGAGTTAAACGAAGCATTTGCTGCTCAAGGCTTATCAGTCATGAAAGGCTTAGGCGTGTATGACAAGCAAGACATGATTAACTTAAATGGTGGTGCGATTGCGTTGGGTCACCCATTGGGTTGTTCTGGTGCACGTATTACCACAACCTTGTTGAACGTGATGGAACAGAAAGATACGCAAATTGGTCTTGCGACTATGTGTATCGGTTTGGGTCAAGGTATCGCGACCATTATCGAACGTGTTTAATGTTTAGTTAAATACTAAGATAAAAAGAAACCCCGCTTATTGCGGGGTTTCTTTTATTGTATTGCGCTACAAACACAAGATGGATCTGTACAGACCTTATTTAAATCATCATTTTTAATTTTAAAACCTGCCTGAGTTATCTCATATTGAGCATTAATCAATAATTGATCATCAATCAGAGTGTTGATAGGAGTTTGTGTTTCCAAATCATAGATTTGTGTAAAGTCTGCCTTTTTACCAGTTAATTCTTTATAACCAATAGCATACAGTATTAACTGTTTTTGAATAATCTCTTGTTTTAAAAGACGATCTATTACATTCCCTGAATCTAATTTAGATTTAAAATCGACAATATAAATTTTTTCGTTATACGCATCATCTTTCTGAATAACGAGATCAATACGCCCACTAACAATAAGACCTTCTGCTAAATCAAAAACAATATCTTTTTCTGCAAATTCAATTTTTTCAAAATTATTATAGTTTTGATCATAATAATCATGAAGAATATTCAATGCTCTCAGTCTCATAGCCTCTTTTGTCTTAGGAATAGCATATGGGAAATTAATATGTTTTTCTAAAATAGTAGATATTTCTTCTTTAGTTGGTTTGATTCCCTCAATAGCCTTTTTATGGATTTCCATCAAACTATCATGTAAGGATTTACCAAAGCCAATTCTAGCTTCTAAAGGCTCTTTAAACCCATAACATGTATAATATTTAAATGCATAAGGACACTTGAAATAAGACTCTAAAATAGAGAAGTTTAAGATCATAGCATCCAACTCAAGTCGATCTTTCAACTCAGCTTGTTCTCTAGCTTTAAAATCATAAGTGATAGTAGAAAAAATGTACTGATTTTGTCTTAATAACTGAATAAAAGTGGATGGTTTTTTATCCTGATTACTTGATTCAGATGGAGAGCATGAGACAAATAAGAATTTTTTAGATCTTGTAATAGCTACATAAAGAAGTCTTAACTCATCTTCTAATGTTCCTTCATATCTTTCATAATTTTTAATAACACTAGTATCAATTAAATGAGATACTTTGACTCCACCAGCTTTTTTACTCGGAAAATAATTGGTATTTAAACGTGGCATAAACACAACTGGCCATTCTAGCCCCTTAGACTGATGAATAGAAGTAATTGTGACAGCATTAATTGCTATATTTGTTTTATTTAACCATCCTTCCGGATAAATATCTTTCGCTGTATATTTCAGAAAATTTAAGAAGCCTTTGAGTTTAAACACTGGATCATCTTTAAAATTAATTGTCTCAAAATCTTGAATTATTTGAGAAAACATTCCAAGGTTATAAAATGCTACTTCCCCTTTAGGGATGTTATTTACTTTATATTCACCAAAACTACTTTCTTTTAGATCTATATTTTCTCTAAAATTTTTAAATATTCTTTGTAAATTAAAATATTCATACCAATCACCTGATTTAGGTTCACTTTTTATTAATTCAGCAATCCCATATTTAATTTTATCCAAGTCTAAATAGGGGCATAATTTTATCCAATGTTTTTCAAGCTCTTGTATTACTGTCGTATCATTCGGATTTAAAAGAGCTTCAAAAATTTTAACACAACATATCACTTCTTCTTGTTCAAATAGCTGATTTACTCCAGTTACAACAAATGGTATTCCAGCCTCATTTAAAGTATTAGCAATCTCTGTTGCTGGCTTCCACTTTCTTAATAATATACAGATATCGCCATAATCTATTCCTCTAGATTCACTATCAGATTTATCTTTAAATTCACATCCTATTAATGATTGTATATTTTTTATTAAATATTGGTTCTCATTTTTTCTACTTGAAAACTCATTTATTTGAAGATCACCCTCCTCATAAAATTGATGACTAGAATGAATCATATTTTTAGACAATCGATTTTCTATTTTATCAGTCACTATTGATGCTAATCCCAATATGCCTTGAGAACTTCTAAAATTATCGTCCAAACAAATTGTTAAAACTTCACCATATTTTTCATACTTCTCTTTAAATTCTAAAATATTTGCAACATTGCTTCCACGCCACTGATATATAGTTTGATCATCATCACCTACAACACATATGTTTGCACCTAAGCTACATATATTTTCAATAATCATTTCTTGTAAGTGATTTACATCTTAATATTCATCTACAATAAGGTATTTAATTTTATCTCTGATTTTACTTCTTACGTATTCTTTCCCTAATTCTTTATAAAAGCTTGTAAGTATCATTCCAAAATCTAAATAATTATTTTCCGTTAATACTCTCTCATAATCTTTTACTACTTCTAATAAATTTTCATCAATAACAGCATTTTCAACAAGATCTGCTTCTCGGAACATCGATATCATCGATAAAAAAATACTGGTATCTGTGAAGATCTTCAAAGGTCTTTCCCCTTGAGAAGTAGTGCATTTGAGTCTATTAATACCTATTTTATGAAAATTTTTATCAACAAAAATTTTAAGTTTTATATCATCTAATATTTCGTATTTCTGGAATCCATAAACTTCATCTTTCAAAAAGTGTAGACACCAAGAATGTATAGTTCCAATATAAAGTTCAGCCATTCCTTGTATAGAACCTAATTGATCTCTTGATAACTTAAGTACTCTATTTTTTAGTTCGGCAGCTGCTTTCTCCGTATATGTAAAAGCTACTATCTCTGAGGGGCTTGTATTATTTCGTAATAAATTTACTATACGCTGAGCTATAGTTTGTGTCTTTCCCGAACCTGCTACTGCAATAATATGTAAATGTTTATTTATATCTATAGTTTCAATAGCTTCCGTCTGGGCTTTTGTGAAATTCATCTAATTTTCCTTCAGTAAATAATTCTAAATTTTTTCGTATTTCTAATGCAATTGCTTTCGCTAATAATGGTGGTACAGCATTACCTACTAATGTGTATTGCGGGGTTTCCTGCTTTCTCAGAATCCCACCTGTCGTTCTTTTTCCCAAAAACTCAAAACTGTCATCAAATGATTGTAATCTCGCTAATTCACGAACTGTCAGGATTCTATTTTTTGAGTAATGCACCATATCATCAGGTAGAGTGAGAACTGTAGGTGATGGCTCATTCGGTAGCATACGACGGCAATTATGTTTACGAGTCTTGTAACGCTCTTGTTGCTCTTCAGATAAATTATTATAGATTTTTTTAAAGTCATCACCTGGTGAAAGCAAATTGAACCGTTCTATAACAAGTGCTGTATGCTTACTTGTTTCATGATTCGTTAATTTAGTACTCGCAATAGATTCACCTTTTGAATTTGGTGTGCACCCAGCTCTTAAATCTATTTGATAATCAGACTTTGCTTTACATTTATATTTTTCTACTTTTGAACCTATTTCTATGTTCGCTAAATCTGAAAGCGCTTCTTTAGCAGAAATTTTTTGAGATTTTAATGGCTCAGGATGTGTAAGCTGAATATCAATATCGTCACGTGTGCCAAGAAAAATTACACGCTTTCTTCGTTGTGGAACACCATAATCACTTGCATCCAAAGTTTTCACTAATACATTTTTATAGCCAATTTCTGAGAACTCTTTTAATAAAACCTCTGTAACTAATTGATTTTAATAAACTTTATAGTGACCTTCGTATATTGAAAACTTTGCAGATAGAATACCTGCGACATTTTCCATCACAAAATACTTTGGCTGTACTTGCTTTAGAATACTGATATAACTACGAACGAGCTGATTTCTTAAATCATCAGGGTTTCTTTTTCCCGCCATACTAAAACCCTGGCAAGGTGGCCCACCACAAATGACATCTATATTAAAAAAATCTTTTCCTAAAAACTCTTTGAGCTTTTTTTCTTCTGCTAGCTCTTGAACATCCCCACAAAAATAATCAAGTTTGTAACCCAACTGTTCTCTATGACGGTATTCGTATGTCAATGCAGCTTGAGGACTTCTGTCAGATGCAAAAGGGATGTCAAAACCAGCTTGCAGAAAACCTTCAGCCATTCCTCCTGCACCCGAAAACAAATCTAAGACCTGATAACGCTTCATAGATAAAATTTACAAAATAACCCACTCTAATTCTATCGAATATAACCTAGGTTATATATATGTTATAAAAAATATAATGCTAAGCAATTATCTTCTGCGCCAATAACGTCGCAAAATGCTGTTTAATCCGATTACCCTGCTTATCAACCCGATGCAGCTCCCCGACATTTTCATTGTATTTCACAATGTTCCAGCCATCGTATAGCGCCCTTAACTCTCCTGCTTTAAAAGCAAATGGAAAGTCAGCCTGCGCAGGAATATCATCGGTATCCATCGCACACACGATCAAATTAAACCCATTTACATTTGTGGCTTGCTGCATCTGTGCAATCAACGGCTTCACCGTTGAGGCCTCTAAAAACATCATCACGACCGTACAGCAAATAAAGTCGTATGTACCTGCAATGCTTGGGTCAGCATTGAGGTCACGCTGTTGTATATGAATCTTTTGAATACCTTCGGCATCTATAATCTGCTGTAGTTTTTGCAAACTTTGCGGATTCACATCCCAAGCATCTACCTCAAAACCCTGCTGATTTAAATACAGCGAATTTCGCCCTTGTCCACAGCCAACATCCAAAGCCCGACCACCGTGTAAATACGGCGTAGCCGCCAAAATTTCTGAATGAGTAGGTGAAAGCTGATATTTCTTATAAAAATAATCCTGCGGAGTACAGTAAAATTGTAACTGACACTCTATGTCATCACTGGTCGAAACAATCTTGTGCCATGCTTGAGGCTGAATAAATGGTGGCTGTTGCTCAGGGGTAAACAGATGTTCAGATTGCACTTGACCTGTCTCATCTAAAAAAGCAAAGCTTAGCTCTCCTTGATAAATCTGTAACTTGGCCCACGTGCCCGCTTTGGTATTGTGTTGATTTTTAAACCCTTGCGGAATGGCCTGCGCAGTCCACACAGGCAGTTCTTTATAACAAATCAAGTTTTGCATCAGCCGATTTCCCACCTTGTTATGACGTATTCGCTAGTCCATCGTTTTTATCGAACGCTTGTATGATCATAGCCAGTTCAGACTCAAATGAACATTCATTCAGTAACTAGAAACTACCAGTGGATAAGAAATAAAAGCGATCACTCTACTGCATTGAGCAATTTATAGAACTTTCATTACTTCAATTTTTTAGCTTTGACGCCTTTTTACCCATTTTAATGATAGGCTTAAAGACAATAAAAATTCAGCTTAACTATATTTCAAATGATTTGGAGTCTAACGATGTTTGCATCACCTTTAAGAACCGTCATATGTTTAGGCGTCATAGGAACATTATTCACAGGCTGTGCTACTAAAACCCTAATGACCAAAGACAATAAAACCTATACCCGTACCAACAAAGTAACCTTGATCGAAGACCAAGTGGTGGCTTTTGGCAAACCTGCTCAGCCTCTACCGAATTTACCTGCGCATAGTTTAGTGATTGCAGGGCAACAAAAAAGTTATGTATTGACCCAAGGTGGGCCCCAATTTGTCAGTTTGATTGGCAAATTGGACCCGAAAAATATTCAAGTCACCCGAGAACTAAGCTTCTACTCAGAAAAGAATGATGGTCATTTTACAGGGACACTGCCATTGTCTTATGTGAAACTCAAAGAAGACATCAGCAAGAAAGATCTGGAATTTTTTATTGAAAATGGGGCAAAGGAATGTTCGAGTTCCAGTGATGAACGCATGTTGGCACAGCGTTTCTGTTTTGAGATCAAACTAGCAGGTGTCGTCTACCCTGCCGCGAAGAATTTAGCCTCTTTAAAAGCTTTGAGTAAGCCTTATCAGGTGAGTATTTATACCCATCAAGAGGAAAGTTATAAATCCAAGTCAGGCATGAATCCTTTTGAAAAGTTAGTGCTGTTGCCTTTTGCCGTGGCAATCGACGTGGTCAGCCTACCTTTCCAAGCAGCCGATAAAATCTTTGATTAATCCAATAAAGGCACAGCGCTGAGAACGAATTAGGCGCTGTGTAGTTTTAGGATAGATTTAAATTAAAAGCTCGCCCATCAACCACGCCATATACTTTTCTTTGTCCATAAAGTCAGGGGCATTGCCTGTGTCTAAACTAAAGTACTGTTGATTGAATTGAATCACGATCTGTTCAGTATGATGCCAGTCTTCGATCATTTCAAAATATTGGTTAAAGAAGAAACGATTCTTTCCCCAGTTGCTTAAGCTTTCTAATTTTGGATAGTTTTTATTTTCTACAAACTCACTATACACATGCTGAATATCAGCAAAAACGTGTATGGTTCTCATGACTCACCTGCCTACACTGAAAAGTCGTCATCTTTGTGATGCTTTTAATCTAGCAAACTATTTTGAACAGCAGATGACAGTCTGCTTACAAAACTGTCATCTTTGTATTTGGTTATAACTTTTGTTCTACCTCTTTTTGGGTTTGTTTCTCTACCCGCTGCATTTGACTATTTAAGGCTAAAATTTCTTTATACAGTGCATTAAACTGTTGAAGTGGTATATCTTCATAAAACATAAAGGTGTTGTTTTTCTTTTCCCATTGATTGTTTTTGAGCACCAAGAAGATTTGATCTGCCTTGGCTAAATTCTGCTGTTCCAGCTTAAACAAACGCATCGCTTCTTGGCTCTTGTCACTGGCTTGCATACTGTCTGTTAACTGATGACGAAACCGAGAAGAGATCGGTAAATCCTTGGCTTGATCAATCGCCTGTTTCTGACGTTGCTCGACCTGCTGGGCATAGCTATCGACAACGGTATGTATGTCTTTCAGCATTTGTTCCGTTTCAGCATAATTGTTGTTTTTGTCTTTGCTTAATCGGTCAATATTTAAAAATTGATCCCAATTCAAGGCTTTTAAATCACGTAGATATTGATTACGCGCTTCGGCATTTTGCAACATATGACTCAGCACAAACTCAGCCATAATTTTGTAGTCGCCAGTGAGGCGCGCGTCTTTCACATCGACTTGAATTGGTGTGGTCCAGTCTTGGGCTTGCTTGTAAATTTGTTCGGTCTTTTCATATAGCACCGTTTCATAGCTTTGTAGTTGCTGCTGTTCTTTTTGTTGTTGAGAATACTGATAATACATCCAACCGAAAATAGCACTGGTCGCAAGAACTAAAATCAACACGATACGTCGCATGTTCAGCTTCCTCTTCATTTCTTTTTATCATAGCAAATATCGAAGTATGATCAATATTTAAACATTTTATCAACATTTTCAGAGCACATCGCTCATATACTCCACGAGTTAAAAAGGAGTGTATGAGCGATCAATAAATGAAGAAGCCTTTACTTGGCTGGGGTTATTCTCTGTTGCTGGATATTCTGTTGAATCCCTTGCATAAAGTTATGGTCAATTTGCCCAATCGAAATTTGCTCGCGGGCTGTTTGTACATTGGTTGCATTGCGATCAATACCAAACGGCTGCAACATAATATATAAACCTTCAGTCGGGTTGGAGGACTGTAAACCTGCAGCAATATTCAAAACATGCTCACGTAATAGCGGAGGTACAGAGTTCAAATCTGCGGTAACTGCGGGTGGTAAAATATCCACATTTTGAGTGATGGTCGGATCGACCACAAAAGATTGTGCATCACCCTGTAATTGGATAATCCGATGCTGTAAAGCCTTACGAATATTTTCATCTTGTTGGTACGGAATGACACCCGTTTCGGCACGAAGTTCTGATTCTGCCATAGTCTTAAAGGTAGGAAGGCTAACAATATCACCATTAGCTTTAGCCACAGTCGGCATAAAAATAAAAGCACAACAAACGATAGGAAGAGAATGTAAAAATTTCATAAAACAATCCCAAAAAATAAGAGATATAAAAAGGCAGATGTCATAGCATCACCAGCACCTCTATTGTATATTTTTCGTCCATTATGCAGCAGCGTTGTCAGATAAACGGTACAACTCAACATTGTCCTTATAATATGGCTGCGAACATCTGCTGGCTTTTTTCATGTGTTTTGCTTTAAATTTTAGAACTCACCCCCATCATTTTTTTAATTGCTTTTTACTATTTTGAGAAATTCCATGCGTGTAGATATTTGGTCAGATGTTGTTTGCCCCTTTTGCTATATTGGCAAAAAACGCTTAGAAGCTGCAGCTGAACAAGCAGGTGTTGAACTAGAAGTCCACTGGCATAGTTTTGAACTCGACCCTGAAGCGCCAACACGCCAAGAAATATCAAACTCAGAACGTCTTGCACAAAAATATGGTCGTACTGTTGCTGAAGTTGAAGAAATGCAGCGAAATATTGCAGCGATGGCTGCCGAAGAAGGAATTGAATTTAACTGGGAAAACGCTAACTCAGGCAATACCTTTAACGCCCACCGTATTATTCACTTGGCACAAAGTCGTGGCTTGGGCAATGAAGCAGAGGAAGCCTTTTTCTATAGTTATATGACACAAGGTCTCCCAATTGGCGAACGTGAAACCATTGAAGATGTCGCATCCCGAATTGGCTTAAGCCCTGTTGAAGTGGATGATGTGCTGGATTCTGACGAATATGCAGATTTCGTTAAATTTGACCAAGAAGTAGCACGTGAACAACTCAAGGTGACGGGCGTTCCGTTTTTTGTATTCGATCAACGTGTCGCTTTAGCGGGTGCTCAACCCCGTGAAGTATTCCTACAAGTCTTAGAAAAAGCGCAAGCACCTGCTGAACAACAAGAGCAAGCAGCACAGTGTACAGACCACTCGTGTGAAACACCCAAACCATAATTCAAGCCCTGTAGCGATGTTTTAAAAGCGCCTATAGTTAAAATCAAAAAATCCCCATACTTTGGGGATTTTTTTATAGGTTAATGCGGTTCGCTGTGGTTTTAATCGACCAAGAAACTAATTTTAAGATTGACCCGATACTCTACAATTTTATTGTCCTTCACCACCACTTTCTGCTCATTAATCCAAGCACCCTGCACATTCTTTATCGTCTCAGTGACTTTGGCGATACCTGTCTGGATGGCATCTTCAAAACTCTTTACGCTGCTCGAATTGACTTCTACCACTTTTGCAATGGCCATGGGTTCATCCTCTGATTTTTTTGTTTTGGTTTTCCATCATAGGTGATTTTTTATACAAGATTGGATTGATTAAACATTCCACAGCAAAAACTTACGTAGTACACACAATAGGCTTTCCACCTATTGATGATTATTTAATCAAACAATCATGTAGTTCAAGGGTCTTTCCGCTGTGATTTTGAGCAAAAAAGAGCACATCACGCATGCCTGTACTCAATTTGAAAATTTAGATTTTCACTTTTAATTTAAATAGCTTAGCGATAGAGCAAAAACTCAAAAACCGACTAGAGCATTTATTCTAATTCATTGTTTTTTAATGATAAATGAACTAACCATTCATCTTTTTTCAAACTTTAGCTCCGCTAAAACTGTTCATTTTTTGATATTATTCATGCGAAATTTATCTTTTTTTAACCTCCCAGTCTCTTTCGAGACTTCCTTTTCCATCGAGGAAATATCATGAACGCTCTTAAGTATACTTTGGCTGTTGCTGTAATCGCTCTTTCTGCAACTGTATCTGCACAAGTAGTTTATACCCCAAGCTTTCCTGTAAAAAAACCAGTAAAAGCACAAACGGCAACTGCTCAGGCACCTGCCGAAGCACCCCATCAAGAAGCTTAATTCTTGTAAAATTAAATAAAAAATAGGCAATTTATATTGCCTATTTTTTTGCCTAAAAAGGTTAATAACTGACAAAAATTTTCAAATATTTAGCATCTAGATCAAAAATATTTAGAATGATCTGTGTTTTAATCGAAGTTATTTACATTTTTTACAACATTTTTCTCGTATAGGATATGCAATAGTTTTTGCCTATTTAAGATTTTCTAATTATGATCAAAAAGAATACTAAACCGTAAAACCAAAACTAAATGCCTTCTTAGACCATATGCCTATGCAAAATTTACAAGCTTTAATTCAAGGTCGTATTTCTCCACAAACTATTGATCCAGATCAATTGATTGCTTTAGCAAAGCAGTACACACAACCAACTTCAGCCGAATATAAATTACTTGAACTTGCACTCAATATGATTTTAGCAAGTTATTTGGAACAAGCACAAAAACAACTTTAGAGCTCAGCACATGAAAGCAATCGAAAAAGCACTGCTGATCAAAGAACTGCATCAATTGATTGACGGTTTGGAACATCAGCATTTGTCTTTTTTTGAAATTGCACGCTCAAAAAAACGCATTCGTGAAATCTTTGCCCGTTGTGATGAGCCCATTTTTCACAAACAACTCGAAGCCTATAAAGCCCTCACTCAACCTCAAGCTACGGCCGAACACTGGTTACAGCAGAGCCCATATCGACATTTATATGTTGGTCTTTTTCAGTATGAATCTGCCCTTAGCAGTGCTTTGAAACAACAACAACATTTTGCATGGGGCGTTTTATATAAATCGGGTTTAGGTTGGCAAATTAGCTTTCAAGATGCTTCAACTCATGTGTATAACAGCCCTTGGTTTTCAAAGTTTAAAGAGGTTTACCAATGGTTGATTGATCATTCATCAGTCGATCAGCAATTGAACATGATGGAGCCTATTCCAACGACGCTGAGTACACACAGTACTGAAGTGCCGAAAAGTTTTATTTCGACCACAGAAGTTGCAGAAGTTGCAGAAGTTGCAGAAGTTGCAGAAGTTGCAGAAGTTGCAGAAGTTGCAGAAGTTGCAGAAGTTGCAGAAGTTGCAGAAGTTGCAGAAGTTGCAGAAGTTG
>NZ_JBIQOD010000048.1:0-501 GCF_044130335.1 Acinetobacter halobius | reverse complement strand
TAAGTGCGAACAAACACTTCAACTACAAGGATTCAGGTTTTGTCACATCAGAATACTGTATTTCATCAATTACTCAAACCCATTTTGAGACAAGATTTTGAACGTCTTGCAAAACAATACCATCAAGGACAAAAATTAAGATCAGCAACACGATGGGATCAATTTATTGCAATATTAATGTCTCAACTATCATGCCGTCAAAGCTTGAGGGATATTGAATCTAATCTCGAATCACAACAGGAAAAGCTTTATCACCTTGGTGCCAAAAGAATTGCACGAAGTACGCTAGCAAGAATCAATGAAGAACAACCAGCTAGCTTGTATCAACAATTGTTTATCCAACTACTTCAACATTGTGAAAATACTAAGATTGCTCATAAATTCCGATTTAAAAATCCATTATATTCACTTGATGCGAGTCATATTGATCTTTCACTGTCATTGTGTGAATGGGCAAAAGTACATGAGTCCAAAGCCAGTATAAAACTTACAGTTGGGTTA
>NZ_JBIQOD010000047.1:0-572 GCF_044130335.1 Acinetobacter halobius | reverse complement strand
AGGTTTTGCTTGATCGCTTTAAAAAATAGTTCTACCTTCCACCGATCTTTATAAATTGCAGCAATGGTAGATGCAGCTAAATGAAAGTTATTACTTAAAAACTCAAACGTTCTTTTCAGTATCATAAAACTCTATACGTCTTAATCGCTTCGGTGCCCCACGCTTTTTAGCATAATCGCTACTCAACTCAATATATTCATCCGCAAGAATCCCCTTACTGACTAACACATCTTGTTTTGATTTCACCTCATAAACAGTCTTTGGTCTCAAGCGAGTAACAAAGCTAATATTCTGCTGTGTCATCTCTGCAAACCACTGATAATCAAATACAATGATACTTCCAGATGGAAATTTGAGTCGTCGACCTTGTACCATGTCATTTTCAATACCATCACCAAGCGCAACAAACTCAGGAATGGTGTTGCTATGATTTAACCCAACTGTAAGTTTTATATTGGCTTTGGACTCATGTACTTTTGCCCATTCACACAATGACAGTGAAAGATCAATATGACTCGCATCAAGTGAATATAATGGATTTTTAAATCGAAATTTATGAGCAATCTTGGAAT
>NZ_JBIQOD010000046.1:0-811 GCF_044130335.1 Acinetobacter halobius | reverse complement strand
GAAGATCGTGGCTGAACTGAGCTATCCAGCGACAGGTTTGAAGTGTGTAGACCGTATTTACACCGACCTGTGTGTGATTGATGTCACCGCAGAGGGTTTAAAAGTGATTGAGAAAGTAGACGGTTTAAGCTTTGCAGAATTGCAGGCCATGACGGGTGCAACTTTAGTGGATGCGACGCAGGAATAATAAATCTCCCCTAACCCCTCTTTAAAAAGAGGGGAACTCCTCCCTTTGATAAAGGGAGGTTGGGAGGGATTTTAGATAAAGGGAAAATGAAATATGAAAAACGCTTACATTATTGATGCCATCCGTACCCCATTCGGCCGTTATGCGGGTGGTTTAGCCCCAGTTCGTGCCGATGACTTGGGTGCAGTGCCAATTCAAGCCTTGATGCAACGCAATCCAACAGTGGATTGGACTCAAGTCGATGACGTGATCTACGGCTGCGCGAATCAAGCGGGTGAAGACAACCGTAATGTGGGTCGTATGTCGGCATTACTTGCTGGCTTACCGGTTGAAGTTCCTGCTACGACTGTGAATCGCTTATGTGGCTCATCACTCGATGCCATTGCCATGGCAGCCCGTGCCATTAAAGCGGGTGAAGCCAACCTGATCATTGCAGGTGGTGTGGAAAGTATGTCACGTGCACCCTTTGTCATGGGCAAATCAGAAACCGCGTATGGTCGTAGTCAAAAGATTGAAGATACCACTATGGGCTGGCGTTTTATCAATCCTAAGCTGAAAGCGATGTATGGTGTAGACACTATGCCGCAGACTGCGGAGAACGTGGCACAACAATTTAATATTGAT
>NZ_JBIQOD010000045.1:0-870 GCF_044130335.1 Acinetobacter halobius | reverse complement strand
GAAGATCGTGGCTGAACTGAGCTATCCAGCGACAGGTTTGAAGTGTGTAGACCGTATTTACACCGACCTGTGTGTGATTGATGTCACCGCAGAGGGTTTAAAAGTGATTGAGAAAGTCGACGGTTTAAGCTTTGCAGAATTGCAGGCCATGACGGGTGCAACTTTAGTGGATGCGACTCAACAGAATTAATGATTTGAATCCCCCTAAATCCCCCTTTGATAAAGGGGGACTTCCATCTTTCTAATTTTGGGAAGTTCCCCCTATTTAAAAAATAGGGGGAACTCCTCCCTTTAATAAAGGGAGGTTGGGAGGGATTTTAGATAAAGGGAAAATGAAATATGAAAAACGCTTACATTATTGATGCTATTCGTACCCCATTCGGCCGTTATGCGGGTGGTTTAGCCCCAGTTCGTGCCGATGACTTAGGTGCAGTGCCAATTCAAGCCTTAATACAACGCAATCCAAGTGTCGATTGGACCCAAGTCGATGACGTGATCTACGGCTGCGCGAATCAAGCGGGTGAAGACAACCGTAATGTGGGTCGTATGTCAGCACTCCTTGCTGGCTTACCTGTTGAAGTTCCTGCCACGACAGTGAATCGTTTATGTGGCTCATCACTCGATGCCATTGCGATGGCAGCTCGTGCGATTAAAGCGGGTGAAGCCGATCTGATCATTGCCGGTGGTGTAGAAAGTATGTCACGCGCACCCTTTGTCATGGGCAAATCAGAAACCGCGTATGGTCGTAGCCAGAAGATTGAAGATACCACTATGGGCTGGCGTTTTATCAATCCTAAGCTGAAAGCGATGTATGGTGTAGACACTATGCCGCAGACTGCGGAGAACGTGGCACAACAATTTAATATTGAT
>NZ_JBIQOD010000044.1:0-416 GCF_044130335.1 Acinetobacter halobius | reverse complement strand
ACCATTTCTACGCCATCTTGTAGTTTGATCGCGCCAGTTACGTCAGTTGTACGGAAGTAGAACTGTGGACGGTAACCGTTAAGGAATGGAGTGTGACGACCACCTTCTTCTTTAGAAAGTACGTATACTTCTGCATCGAATTTAGTGTGCGGCTTGATTGTACCTGGTTTAGCAAGTACTTGACCACGTTGTACGTCTTCACGCTTAGTACCACGTAGAAGAACACCACAGTTCTCGCCCGCACGGCCTTCGTCTAGAAGTTTACGGAACATTTCTACGCCAGTAACTGTTGTTACTTGTGTATCACGGATACCAACGATTTCAACTGATTCGCCTACTTTCACAATACCAGTTTCTACACGGCCAGTTACTACTGTACCACGACCAGAAATTGAGAATACGTCTTCGATTGGCAT
>NZ_JBIQOD010000043.1:0-526 GCF_044130335.1 Acinetobacter halobius | reverse complement strand
AGCTGAACCACGGATAACTGGAGTGTCATCACCTGGGAAGTCATAAGTAGAAAGAAGTTCACGAACTTCCATTTCTACTAATTCAAGAAGTTCTTCATCATCAACAAGGTCACACTTGTTAAGGAATACAAGAATGTAAGGTACACCAACCTGACGAGAAAGAAGGATGTGTTCACGAGTCTGTGGCATTGGACCATCAGTCGCAGCACATACAAGGATCGCGCCGTCCATCTGAGCAGCACCAGTAATCATGTTTTTAACATAATCGGCGTGGCCCGGGCAGTCTACGTGTGCGTAGTGACGAGTTGGTGAATCGTATTCTACGTGTGAAGTATTAATTGTAATACCACGTGCTTTTTCTTCTGGTGCAGAGTCAATTGCAGCGTAGTCTTTCGCTTCACCACCGAATTTCTTCGCACATACAGTTGCAATTGCAGCTGTTAAAGTTGTTTTACCATGGTCAACGTGACCGATTGTGCCCACGTTAACGTGTGGCTTATTACGTTCAAACTTAGCCTTAGCCATG
>NZ_JBIQOD010000042.1:0-1007 GCF_044130335.1 Acinetobacter halobius | reverse complement strand
GCAGCTACTTGAAGAATTAGCATATCTACGTGCAGAGAACGCATTTCTAAAAAAGCTGAGAGCCTTAAGGTTGGAGCAAGAAGCAAAGGAAGCGGCCGAGCAGCAGCATTTGCAAGACTTGTATCTGAATTAAGGCAAAGCTATCCACTAAGACATTTATTACGCGCATCTAAAATGGCTCGAAGCACGTACTTTTATCATGAGAAGTCATCAAAACTCGAAGATAAATACAGTGATTTAAAACAGCAGATCAAGGCGATCTATCATCAACATAAAGGGCGATATGGGTATCGAAGGATTACACTTGCCTTGAAAAACATGGGATTAGTGATTAACCATAAGTGTGTTCAAAAGCTTATGCAGTCCATGAAGCTAAAATCACGCATCAGAATAGCGAAATATCGTTCTTATAGGGGGCAAGTAGGTCGAGTTGCAGACAATATATTGCAACGGCAATTTGAATCAAATCAGCCCAACCAGAAGTGGGTTACAGATGTAACGGAATTCAATGTTCGGGGTGAGAAGCTTTATTTATCACCGATCATGGACTTATTTAATAGTGAAATTATTTCCTTTCAAACCCAACGTAGACCGATGTTTGGATTGGTGAAAGAAATGCTAAAAGATGCACTGAACAAGCTCAAACCAACTGAAAAGCCCATCATCCATTCAGATCAGGGTTGGCAGTATCAAATGAGATTTTACCAGCAACAGTTAGCAGAACGAGGGCTAATCCAAAGCATGTCGCGTAAGGGGAATTGTTTAGACAATGCCTCTATGGAAAGCTTCTTTGGAATACTCAAATCAGAGTGTTTCTATGGTGAAGAATTTAAATCTGTTGATGAGTTAGAGCAAACCGTGAAAGAATATATTCACTATTACAACCATGAAAGAATCAAGGTTAAATTAAAAGGATTGAGTCCCGTACAGTACAGAACTCAGTCCTTAAAAGCTGCTTAATTAATTCGTCCAACTTTATGGGGTCAGATCACATGGGAGGTTTTTTT
>NZ_JBIQOD010000041.1:0-1054 GCF_044130335.1 Acinetobacter halobius | reverse complement strand
GTATTCTGCTTCACCCGGCACATTCATCTCTCTCCAACGTGCGCCTGTTGAAAGGATGACTGTTTTAGATTCAAGCTTCGCACCATTTTCTAAAGTGACTTCAACCAAACCATTCGCGGTCTCATCTGCACCTTTGATGTGAGAAACACGTTGTAAGTTCATGATGTCCACACCGTACTCACGTACATGTGCTTCCATTTCAGCAGCAAACTTTGGCCCTTGGGTCTTTTGAATCGAGGTATAGTTTTCAATGTCCATGGTATCCATGACTTGACCACCCATACGTTCAGCCACGATTCCGGTTTTAATACCTTTACGCGCTGCATAGATAGCAGAGGTATTTCCCGCAGGACCACCACCAATCACGAGAACATCAAAAGCATCTTTGGCATTGAGTTTTTCAGCTTCTTTGGCAGCGGAATTGGTATCCAGTTTGGCAATAATTTCTTCCAAGGTCATACGGCCTTGACCAATATGGTTGTTGTCTTGGAACACCATCGGTACAGCCATGATTTTGCGTTCTTCAACTTCGTCTTGGAAGAATGCACCATCAATCATGGTTGCTGTCGTGCCCGGATTGTAAATGGCAATCAGGTTTAATGCTTGCACCACGTCTGGACAGTTATGACAGCTTAAAGAGACAAATACATCAAAGTTAGACTGGATGCCCAAAGTTTTGATTGAAGCCAAAACTTCATCTGATACTTTGGGTGCATAACCTGAGGTTTGTAACAATGCCAAAATCAAAGAGGTAAACTCATGCCCCATTGGTAAACCGGCAAAGAAGACACGTGGTTGTTCGCCCGCTTTTGCTACACCAAAGCTCGGTGCACGCGAGTTTTGACCATCAAAACGTGCAGTCACCAGCGGAGACAGTGCTGCAACCTCTTCAACCAATTCTTTGATTTTGTCTGATTTCTCAGAACCGTTCAAAGTTGCAACCAATTCAATCGGACCTTCAAGGCGTTCAAGAAGCGTTTTTAATTGAGCTGAAGTATTTTGATCTAACATGGTTAAGCTCTCCAAAGCAGTCTGTAAAATTATTTGATAAAAG
>NZ_JBIQOD010000040.1:0-1054 GCF_044130335.1 Acinetobacter halobius | reverse complement strand
GTATTCTGCTTCACCCGGCACATTCATCTCTCTCCAACGTGCGCCTGTTGAAAGGATGACTGTTTTAGATTCAAGCTTCGCACCATTTTCTAAAGTGACTTCAACCAAACCATTCGCTGTCTCATCTGCACCTTTGATGTTAGAAACACGTTGTAAGTTCATGATGTCCACACCGTACTCACGTACATGTGCTTCCATTTCAGCAGCAAACTTTGGCCCTTGGGTCTTTTGAATGGAGGTATAGTTTTCAATGTCCATGGTATCCATGACTTGACCACCCATACGTTCAGCCACGATTCCGGTTTTAATACCTTTACGCGCTGCATAAATGGCTGAGGTATTTCCTGCAGGACCACCACCAATCACGAGAACATCAAAAGCATCTTTGGCATTAAGTTTTTCAGCTTCTTTGGCTGCTGAATTGGTATCCAGTTTGGCAATAATCTCTTCCAAAGTCATACGACCTTGACCGATATGGTTGTTGTCTTGGAACACCATTGGTACAGCCATGATTTTGCGCTCTTCAACTTCGTCTTGGAAGAATGCACCATCAATCATGGTGGCTGTCGTACCTGGATTGTAAATGGCAATCAGGTTCAACGCTTGCACCACGTCTGGACAGTTATGACAACTTAAAGAGACAAATACGTCAAAGTTAGACTGGATGCCCAAAGTTTTGATTGAAGCCAAAACTTCATCCGATACTTTGGGTGCGTAACCTGAGGTTTGTAACAATGCCAAAATCAAAGAGGTAAACTCATGCCCCATTGGTAGGCCTGCAAAGAAGACTCGCGGCTCTTCGCCTGCTTTTGCTACACCAAAGCTCGGTGCACGTGAGTTTTGACCATCAAAACGTGCAGTCACCAGTGGAGACAGTGCTGCAACCTCTTCAACCAATTCTTTGATTTTGTCTGATTTCTCAGAACCGTTCAAAGTCGCAACCAATTCAATCGGACCTTCAAGGCGTTCAAGAAGCGTTTTTAATTGAGCTGAAGTATTTTGATCTAACATGGTTAAGCTCTCCAAAGCAGTCTGTAAAATTATTTGATAAAAG